>DATHLO010000266.1:0-9365 GCA_035488075.1 Steroidobacteraceae bacterium
TGATCGGCGCGGGCATCATCCCGGCCGCGCTGGAGATGATGGATCGCAAGGCGACCGCGGCGGTGGAGCCCTTCGTGCATGCCGGCTACGACCTTGGGGCCGCGGCCATCCTCCTGGTGGAGTCCGACGGCACGCGCGAAGAAGTCGCCGAGCAGGTAAGCGAGATCGAGCGCGTGCTGCGCGCCTCCGGGGCGAGCTCGCTGCGCGTCTCCGGCTCCGAGGCTGAGCGACTGCGCCTGTGGTCGGGCCGCAAGAACGCCTTTCCGGCCGCCGGGCGCCTCTCGCCGGACTACTACTGCATGGACGGCACGATTCCGCGCAAGCACGTCGGACGGGTGCTCGAGGCGATCGAGCACATGGAAGAGCGCTACCGGCTGCGCTGCATGAACGTGTTCCATGCCGGTGATGGCAATCTGCACCCGGTCATTCTCTTTGATGCCAACGAGCCTGGGTCCTGGGAACGCGCCGAGCGCTTCGGGGCCGAGATTCTCGAGCTGTGCGTCGAACTCGGGGGCACGATCACCGGCGAGCACGGCGTCGGGGTGGAGAAGATCAACTCCATGTGCGTGCAGTTCTCGCCCGCCGAGCGCGCCGCCTTCTTTGCCGTCAAGGAGGCCTTTGATCCGGGCGCGCTCTTGAATCCCGGCAAGCTCATTCCGACGCTCGCGCGCTGCGCGGAATACGGCCGCATGCATGTGCACGCCGGCGCCCTGGCGCATCCTGAGCTGCCGCGCTTCTAGGTTCGGCGCATGAGCGCTGCAGAGGCCGCGATCGGTGAATGGCGCGAACGGGTGCTCGCCGCCGCCGGCCGCGGCACAGCGCTGCGCCTGCGGGGTGCGGGCACCAAGGACTTCTATGGGGAAACGCTCACCGGGGACATCCTGGAGCTGTCCGCACATCGCGGCATCGTCAGCTACGAGCCCTCTGAGCTGGTCATGAGCGTGCGCTGCGGCACGCCCTTGTCGCAAATTGAGCGCGAACTGGCGCAGGCGGGGCAGTTTCTGGCGTTTGAACCACCGCTGTTTGGCGCCGATCCGACCATCGGCGGCGTGATCGCCGCAGGCCTCTCCGGTCCGCGGCGCATGTACGCCGGCGCGGCGCGCGATTTCGTGCTCGGAGCGAGGCTCCTCGATGCGCGCGGTGACCTGCTGCGCTTTGGCGGAGAGGTGATGAAGAACGTCGCCGGCTTTGACGTCTCGCGCTTGCTGTGTGGCTCCCTCGGTGTGCTCGGCATCATCACCGAGGTGTCACTGAAAGTACTGCCACTGCCGCGCGTGGAAGCGACGCTGCAACTTGAGCTGCCCGCGGCGGCAGCCGTGCAGACCTTCAACCGCCTCGCCGGGGAGCCGCTGCCGCTTTCCGCGGCCGCCTGGAGCGCGGGCATCGCCCGGGTGCGCCTGTCCGGCGCTGCCCCCGCGGTACGGGCGGCGCGCGCGCGCATCGGCGGGGAACTCCTCGAGGAGGCGAGCGCGCATGCCTGGTGGCAGGGGTTGCGTGACTGCACCCTGCCCTTCTTTGCCGCGCCCTCGCTCTGGCGAGTGTCGCTTCCGGCCACGGCCGTTTCCCTCAGCCTCGGCCCGGAACCCCTCATCGACTGGGGCGGCGCGCTGCGCTGGTATGCGGGCCTCGCGCCCGGGATCGACGTGCGCGCGCAGGCGCGTGCGGCGGGCGGCACGGCGCTGCACTGGCGCGGGGCGGCTCCCGGGCAGCACTTTCATCCGCTTTCGGCGAGCAGCCGCGAGCTGCATCGGCGTCTGAAGGCGCGCTTCGATCCGCCGGGCATTTTCAATCGCGAACGTCTCATTGTCGGCATGTGAGGCGCCCGCGCCCACCGTGCCGGTTGTGGCGCGCGGCCGGCAGCTGGTTCAGTATTCGCGCATGAGAACCAACATCGCCGTGGCGCTGAGCGCCGCCCTGGTTACCGTTGCCTTCGCCACAACGCGTGCGGTATTTCCACCCTGGGGCGTGACGCTCGAATACCTCGATGCGAGCGTGCCGCCGGGCAAGGACTTTTTCCGCTACACCAACGGCGGCTGGCTGCGCACTGCGGTCATTCCGCCCGACCGGCGCATGGCGGGCATCAACCTGGAACTGGACAGGGGCAACGAGGCGAAGCTGCGCACGATCGTCAGCACGCTCACCGGCAAGCCCGAGGCCGCACTCAGCGCCGAAGAACGCAAGCTGCGCGACTTCTACAACGCCTTCCTCGACACGGCCGCCATCGAAGCGGCCGGCCTGACGCCAGTCAAGGCCGACCTGGAGCGCATCGCCGCGCTCAAAAGTGCCACAGAAGTGGCCGCCTTCATGGCGACGCCCGCCACGCGCACCGCCGGTCCTTTTGCCAGCCGCATCACCATCGACCAGAAGGATCCGGACGCCTACATCGTGCGGCTCACGCAGTCGGGCCTCGGGATGCCAGACCGCGACTACTACCTGCGCGAAGACAAGGACATCGCCACCACGCGCGAGGCGTATCGCAAGTATCTCGCCGACATGCTGGCATTCGCCGGCATCACCGACCCGGCACGCGCAGCAGCGGTGTACGAGCTGGAAGTGAGCATTGCCCAGGCCCACTGGCCGGCCGCGGAGCGGCGCGATGCGGACAAAACCTACAATGTGATGGGCCTGGAGGAACTCACCGGTCTCGCGCCGCAATTTCCGTGGAGCGCGTACTTCGCTGCAGCCGGCATCCCGGCAAACTCTCCCGCGGGCGCGCGGCGTGTTGACGTCGCCGAAAAGTCGGCGTTCCCGAAGCTCGCGGCGCTATTCGCCACGACGCCGGTCGCGGTCTGGCGCGATTACCTGACGGTGCACTATCTGCACGAGCGCGCCGATTACCTGCCACACGGTATCGAGGGCACGGACTTTGCTTTCTACGGCACCGTGATCTCCGGCCAGAAGGAGCAGCTGCCGCGCGAGGTGCGTGGTATCCACCTGCTCGACGATCAGATGGGTGAAGCGCTCGGCAAGCTCTATTGCGCGCGCTACTTCCCGCCGCAAGCCAAGCTGAAGAGCCGCCAGCTGGTCGCGAATCTGTTGAAAGCCTACGAGGTGGATATCCAGTCGCTCACCTGGATGACCGCGGCTACCAAAACGCAGGCGCTGGAGAAGCTCCACACCTTCCGCCCCAAGATCGGTTATCCGGATCACTGGCGCGACTACACGACGCTTACGATCCGCCGCGAGGATCTCATCGGCGATGTGCGCAACGCGCAGGGCTTCGAGTGGCAGCGTCAGCTTGCGCGTCTGGATGAGCGCGTGGATCGCGACGAGTGGTTCATGAGCCCGCCCACCAACAACGCCTACTACAATCCAACGCTGAACGAGATCGTTTTTCCGGCCGGCATCCTGCAGCCGCCCTATTTCGATCCGAACGCCGACGATGCCGCGAACTACGGGGCGATCGGCGCCGTCATCGGCCATGAGATCAGCCACGGCTTCGACGACCAGGGCAGCAAGTACGACGCCACCGGGCGGCTGAAGAACTGGTGGACCGATCAGGATCGCAAGGACTTCGATGCGCGCACCGCGCGCCTCGCGCAGCAGTACGACCAGTACGAACCGCTGCCGGGCCTGCACGTGAACGGCCAGCTCACACTCGGAGAGAACATTGCGGACCTCGCCGGACTGGTCATCGCGCACAAGGCCTATCACCTCGCCCTCGGCGGTAAAACGGCGCCGGTCCTGAACGGCTTCAGCGGCGATCAGCGCTTCTACATCGCCTACGGCCAAAGCTGGCGCGAAGTGTGGAGCGAGGGTCTGACGCGGCGCATCGTGCTCTCCAATCCCCACAGCCCGTCCGCCTACCGCGTGAACGGCGTAGTGCGCAACGATGATGGCTGGTACGCGGCCTTCACGCAGGTGCACTCGGGCGATGCCTACTATCTGGCGCCGGACGCGCGCGTCGCGCTCTGGTAGGGGTGGCTCTTACGCCGGGGCTTCTGCCGCGTGGGCGCGGGCCATCTGCGCCAGGCTCGGGAAGCGGAAATTGTAGGCTGGCGTCGCATCGGGCGCGCGCGTCGCGCCCCAACCTGGCTGCTCATGACGCCGATCGATCCAGGCGCTTGCGAGCCCGGCGGCCTGCGCCGGGGCGTGATCGTGATAGAGGCTCTGCGCGGTGTGCAGAATTCCCCGCGGCTCAACCCCGAAACGACCGACCGCCTCAATGAGGTAGCGGAAGTTGCGCGCGTCGGGCTTGTAGGAGCCGATGTCCTGCGCGGTGCAGATGGCATCGAAGCTCACACCGAGCCTGGCGTTGCTCGCGGCAAAGCTCGCCCGATCGACGTTCGAGAGGATTACGAGCCGGTAGTGCTGCTTCAGGTACTGCAAGGCCGCGGCCGTGTCGGCAAAGGCGGGCCACTCCGGCACAGAGTGGCCGAAGGCGGTGTGCGCGGCATCGCTCATCGTGACGCCCCAGTCGCGCGAGAGCCGCCGGTGCACCTGCGCCAGCAGCTGCGGGTAGAGCATGCCGGGGGTCTGTGCCTGCTGCGCGACCTCATGGGTGGCGAACTGCGCCAGCACTTGCGCAGCCGGGGCGGCGGTTTTCGCCGCGGCCGCCAGCAGCGGCTGGAGCGCCGTCAAGAGGCCGCTCTCCCAGTCGATCAGCGTGCCGTAGCAGTCAAAGGTGAGCACCTCGAAGTCGTGCAGCTTCACGGCGCTTGCTACCCTTGCCCTACAGGGTAACGCTGCCGCGGCCGAGCTCGATAACCTCGCCGCTGACGTAAATCTGCCGCTCGCCATCCACCCGCAGGCGCAGCGACGAAGGCCGGCCGGTGTACTCACCCTGCGCGATCTCAAACTCGCACGGCAGGGTGTGTCCCATCGCCAGGCACCAGCCGCCAAGATTGGCCGTCGCTGAACCGGTGGCCGGATCCTCCGGTGCGCTCGTGCCGAGCGAGAAGAAAAAGCGCGCCAGGAGTCCCGTGCCCACCGGCGCAAACACGTACACCTGGCTGTGGCCTTCCGTGCTCGCCAATTGCGCCAGCAGATCCGCCCGCACCCGCACGCGGCGGACGGCCGCCTCACTGGCAAGCGGCACGATGAGTTGCTCCACCCCCGTACTCACCCACAGCGGCCGCTCGGCGATGTCCTCCTTGTCCAGGCCCAGCACCTGCGCAAGCGTAAAGCGCGGTTCCTCGAGCTCGCGCCAGGTGGGTGCGTTGGCCTGCAGCGTCCAGCGATTCCCCGTGGCGCGCACCGGAATGATCCCGGCCGGCAGTTCGAGCGTCAGACGGTCACCGCCAAGCCCGAGCGCGCGGCACACGTGCGCGGTTCCCAGCGTCGGGTGCCCGGCGAAGGGCATCTCGTAACTCGGCGTGAAAATGCGCACCCGCGCGCTGGCCCGTTCCGAAGGGAAGATGAAAGTCGTCTCGGACAGATTGAACTGCAGCGCCAGCGCCTGCATCCTAGCGGCATCGAGCGACTGCGCACGCTCGAAGACACACAGCGGGTTGCCGCTGAGCACGGTGCGCCCCTGGGTGAAGACGTTAACGATGCGATACGCGTAGGCGGGCATGAGGGTGAGAATTCTAGCGCCACGGCGCGTTGGATCATAAGCCATGAGCACGGAGCTGCTGTTCCGCGAGGATGCCTACCTGAAGTCGGCCACGGCGCGAGTGCTCAGTGTTACCGAGCGTGGCATCGAGCTTGATCGCACCGTGTTCTACCCCCTCGGCGGCGGCCAGGCAGGCGACAGCGGCGCGTTCGTGCGCGGCAGCGGTGAGCGCCTCACGATCACCGACACGCGCAAGGGCGAGGCAGCCGAGCGGGTGCTGCACGTCGCCGCCCCGGGGAGCACCCCCCTGGAGGCAGGCGAAGCCGTGACGCTCGAGATCGACTGGCCGCGGCGTTACCGGCTCATGCGGCTGCACACCGCGCTGCACCTGCTCTCGTGCGTGGTGGTGGCCCCGGTCACCGGCGGCAACATCGTGCCGGACAAGGCGCGGCTGGATTTCGATATCGACTTAAGTGAGCTCAACGCCGCACGCATCGAGCAGGCCACCAACGCGCTGATCGGTTCCGCAGTCGCCACCGAGACCCTGTGGATCAGCGACGCCGAACTTGAGGCGCAGCCGGATCTCGTGAAGACGATGAGCGTGCAGCCGCCGCGCGGGGCTGGCAGGGTGCGGCTGCTGAGGATCCCGGGGATCGACCTGCAGCCCTGCGGCGGCACGCACGTCGCCAATATCGCCGAAATCGGCGCCATCAAGGTGCTCAAGATCCGCAGCGAGGGCAAGCACAACAAGCGCGTCGAAATCACCCTCAGCGATAGCGGCTGACCTCCAGCCCGTTCCCCACGCTCAGCAGCACCGAGCTCATCCCTGGAGCTGCGCGCACGCGCTCGCGGTAGGCGTTTGCATGAGGGCGCGCGCTCTCGGGCTGCAGCATATTGTCAGCAACGATGATGGCCCCGGGGGCGAGCTTCGGATACAGCAGCTCGAACACCGGCACATACAGATCCTTCCACAGGTCAACGAGCACGAAGTCAAAGGGCCCGGTGAGCGCCCGCAGCGAGTCGAGCGCATCGGCGATGCGAAACTCAACGTAGTCCGCAAGAGCGGCGCGCGTCAGGCGTGCGCGGGCGTACTCGACCTTCGGCGCCTGCAGTTCGAGCGAGGTGACCTTGCCCTTCACCTCACGCGCCCCGGCGGCGAGCCACTGAGTGGAATAGCCGTAGGAGCTGCCGACCTCGAGGATACGGCGGGCGTCACCTTCCTGGATCAGCAGGTTGAGGAGCAGCCCGGTGGCGTGCCCGACGGGCAGCAGCATCTCATCGCGCCGGCGGCCGGCGTCCTCCGGCGAGAGTGTTTCCCAGAGTTTTTCTTCGCGCGCAGCGCGCGCCTCGTACTCTTCGATGACGGCGCGAAATGCCGGGTCGGTGAGCGGATCGTGCATGACATCGGCTCCTTTGAGGTTAGGCGGCGCCGGAGAAATACTCCTGCAGCGAGGCAACGCCCAAGCGCTTCGCCTCAAACAGGCTCTCCAGGTGCTCACGCGAATTGACCAGACCGCGCGCGCGCAGCACGCCCTGCTCGTCCAGGAGCGCCGCGAAGGGCAGCCGGCTCACCTGATAAGCCAGCCCCAAGGCGGCGGAGACGACGTAGGGGACCGACTCGAGTCCCTGCGCCCGCACGAAATCCTGCTGCTCCTTCAAGTCACCGTCGCTCGCGAGAATCACGTCCATCCAGCCGCGCTCGTCCTTGCGGCTGGACTTCACCGCAGGCAACAGAGTCTTGCACACCGGGCAGGTGGGCGAGACAAAGAGGAGGAGCGTGCTGCGGCCGTCGGCGCGCGCGGCACCGACCTCGTGGGTGCGCCCCGCAAGGTCCGCCACCGCAACCACCGGCGCCGCATCGCCCACCTTGAGCCCACGGTTCAACATGAGGGCGCCGGCCGGCGCGATGCGCTCGTGCAGGACGCCGAGCTGACGCACCACCGCAAGCAGCACCGCGGCCAGCACGAGCACCAGCACCCACAGCACGACGTTGGAGATCGCGAGCGCGCTCACGGCGAGGCTTCCCAGAGCGCCGCGCGCGGGGCCACGCGGGCGAGGAGCCGGTCGGCGCTCATATATAAGAGTGCCGCCACGGCGACGCCGCCAGCCACGGTGAGGTAATCGAACGCCTCGAGCGGCCGTAGCACCCCTGGCAGGGCAAGCGTGCTGAGCACCCCCGCGAGCGCGAGGTTGCGCCACACCATCCACGCGCCGATCGGCCGCCGCTCGTGCGCGCCGCCACAGCCGCAGGCCAGATCACGCCGGCCCCGCTTGAGATTCACCGCCATGGCGAGGGCGTAGACGAGCAGCAATGCGGCGCCGCTGAGGGCTGCGGACGCGCGAGTGCCGGGCAGCAGCAGGGCTGCGGCCACTGCGAGCTCGAGCAGCGGCACCACCCATGACACGTGCAGACCCGCGGGCAGTACGCGGTAGGCGCGCAAAACTTCCGCGAAGTGCGCCGGAGCGCGTGCCTTATGTACCGCGGCGCAGGCGAACAGCAGGGCAAAGGCGCCGGCGAGCAGGGTGCCGATGGCAGGATCAATCATGTCCCATGATAAACCACTTGCGGTGAGCGCCCGCGTACCGCGCGGCGCGTGCGCGCACAGCGCCCTAGCGGGCGACCGCGAGAATCGCGCCGCTCGTCGGCACGCCGGTGCCCGCGGTCACCAGAACGTTCTCCACCCCCGCCACCTGATTGACCGAGGTACCGCGCACCTGGCGCACCGCTTCCGCCACACCGTTCAGACCGTGGATGTAGGCTTCACCGAGCTGGCCGCCGTGCGTATTCACCGGCAGCGCACCACCCAACTCGATGTTGCCGTCCCTGATGAAGTCCTTGGCCTCCCCGCGCGCACAGAAATCGAACACTTCCAGCTGCGGCAGCACGAAGGGAGAAAAGTGGTCGTACAGCACCGCGGTCTGGATGTCCTGCGGCTTCAAGTGCCCCATCGCATACAGCTGCTTTGCCACGAGGCGCATCTCCGAGAGCGCCGAAATATCCGCCCGGTAGAAGCTCGTCATGTTCATCTGGTCATCCATTGCGCCCTGCGCAGCGGCGCGGATCAGGGCAGGCTTCTGGCGCAGGTCGCGCGCCCGCGCGGCGCTCGTCACCACAATCGCCACCGCCCCGTCACTCTCCTGGCAGCAATCGAGCAGATGCAGCGGTTCGACGATCCAGCGGGAAGCCTGGTGCTCCGCCAGCGTGATCGGCTTCTGATAAAACCAGGCACGGGGATTGACCGCCGCGTGCCGGCGGCAGGCGACCGACACGCGCCCGAAGTCCTCGCTGGTGGCGCCGAAATCGTGCATGTAGCGCCGTGCCGCCATCGCAACCCAGGCGGCCGGCGTCGCAAGCCCGAAGGGCACGCTCCATCCCCAGTTGGCGCCCTCGGCGCTGGGCACGGGCGCAGGCACGAAAGCCTGTCCGAAGCGGTACTGCGAGCGCTCATTCATCGCGCGGTAGCAGACCACCACCTCCGCCACGCGCGCGTGCACGGCGAGGGCGGCCTGCAGCAGCGGCGCACAGGCGGCACCGCCGCCGTAGTCGATGCGACTGAAGAACTTAAGTTCCCGCCCGCCGATGTTGCGAAATACCTCGATCTCGGGATTACGGTCCATGGCATAGGTGCACAGGCCATCGACCTCAGTGAGTTTCAGCCCCGCCTCCTGCACCGCCGCCTGGATCGCCTCCACCGCGAGCTTCAGTTCGCTGCGCCCGGAATCCTTCGAAAATTCGGTGGCGCCGATACCGACCACCGCCGCCTGATCACGCAGCGGATGCGTCATGGCAGCGCCACCCGCACCGTGGCGGCGACGTGTTCACCGAGGCGGTTGGCCCCGGTGACGGCGACCTCCACGATGCGCGCCGCGG
>DATHLO010000267.1:0-9358 GCA_035488075.1 Steroidobacteraceae bacterium
TGACGCCCTTCTGGCGCATCGGCACCAGCAGATACGACAACCCCCGATGACCGCGCGAGCCCTCCTCCGTGCGGCACACGACGAAGGCCCAGTCGGCAAACTGCGCGAGCGAGGTCCAGATCTTCTGGCCATTCACGACCCATTGCTGGCCGGCCGCCGTGTCGGTGAGCACTGCGCGCGTGCGCACGTTGGCGAGATCCGAGCCCGCGTTCGGCTCACTGTAGCCCTGGCACCAGAACTCCTCCCCGCGCGCAATCGGCGGCAGGAAGCGCGCCTTCTGCGCCGCCGTGCCGAAGGTGAGGATTGTCGGGCCGGCGAGCTCGACCCCCATGTGGCCGATGCGCCCCGGCGCGCCGCTGCGCGCGTACTCCTCGGCAAAGATCACCTGCTCGGCAAGCGTTGCGTTGCGCCCGCCGAACTCCTCCGGCCAGCCGATGCAGCTGAAGCGCGCCGCGCCCAGCGTCCGCTCCCACTGCATGCGCCGCTCGAGCATGCCGCTCAGGCTGGTCACGCCGCGCAGATCCTGGAACGGACCGCGCAGCTGCGACTGCAGCCACGCGGCCGCATCGCTGCGGAAGCGCTCCTCGGCCGGGGTAAATCCGAGTTTCATCGTGTCACCCCTCAGAACACCGGCGCTGCGGCTTCACCCAGCCCCAGAACGCGCAGCAGCCGCTCGCGGTGCCAGGAGGGACTGCCGAGCAAGGTGGCGCTCGCGCGCGCGCGCTTGAAATACAGCTGCACGTCGTGCTCCCAGGTGTAACCCACGCCACCGTGCAGCTGGATCGCACTCGCCGCGCAATCGTAGAACGCATCGCAGCAGTAGCTCTTGGCCGTCGCGGCCGCCTCGGCCAGCTCCTCGGTGCCCTCGTCCGCGACACACGCCGCGTACCACGCGGCGGACTTGGCCGCCTCAACCTGCACCATCATGTCCGCCAGGCGGTGCTTGAGCGCCTGAAAGCTTCCGATCGGGCGGCCGAACTGCACGCGCTGCTTGACGTACTCAGTGGTCATCTCGAGCACCTGCTCGGCGCCACCGAGCGCCTCGGCTGCCAGCGCGATGCGCGCCAGGTCAAGCCCCCGGGCCAGCCCGGCGTCGGCCGCACCGGCCGAGCCGAGCAGCTGCTCCTCTGCCACGGGCACGTTGGTGAATGCAACCTGCGCCATGGGCCGGGTGAGATCGAGCATGACGTGTGGGGTAATGCTGATGCCCGGCGTCGTGGCGGGCAGTACGACGACACTCAGGCCTGCGCTGCCGCCGCTGCGCGCGAGCACCAAGAGCAGCTCGGCGCTGTCGGCGTGAATCACGAAATCGCTGACGCCATTCAGGACGCGGGTGCCGGCGCGGGTGTCGAGTTGCACCGCCACGGCCTCCGGCGCTGGCCGGCCGTCGGGGCCGGTGAGCGCACAGGCCACGCGCGTGCCAGCGGCAATGCGCCTGAGGAGCGCGTGGCGCTGCGCCTCACTGGCGGCCTCGCGCACGATGGCCCCCGCCAGGGCAACACTGGCAAAAAACGGCGACGCCACCAGCCGCCGGCCCTGCTCCTCCTGCAGGATGCACAGCTCCACCCACCCGAGGCCCGCCCCACCGTCCGCCTCCGGGATCGCAAGCCCGCTCCAGCCCAGTTCGCCGGAGATCTGCCGCCACAGTGCCGCCTCGTAGCCACCCGGCTCGCGCATCGCCGCGCGCAGCCGCCCGGAGCCATACTGTGCGAGCAGGGTGCGCGCCGAGGCGCGGATCATCTGCTGCTCTTCGCTGTGGACGAACTGCATCCTCAGTTCCTCCGTGTGCGCAGGTTCGCGGTGCCGCACCTACTCATGTGCGCGCCTTGCGCTCCATGCGTCGGGCGGGGATGACCTTCGGGCCGTCGGCGCGGTGCCATTCGGCGTAAAACTGGCTGAAGAAGTCGCGGAACGCCGGGATCGGCCCGTCCCCGTCGCACAAGAGGGGTCGCGCAACATGGTGCTGGCGGTCCCAGACCACCTTGTCCTGATCGAGTTGCCGGCAGATATCCTTGATGATGGCCCGCGCCACGCCCGCACGCGCACCGTCGCGGTCGGCACGCTGCTGGGTAAAGGCGAAGCGCAGGTGCACCGTGTCCTTCTCCACCGGCGTGCAGCCGGTGACCAGGAGCGTCTCGCAGATGCCGGTGAAACGCGTCCAGGGCTGGCCGGGGCCCACGACGCCCGCCCGAATGGCACCGTCCACCGTGCCACGCGGGGTTTCCATCTTGGCGCTCACGGTCGTCTCGCGTCGGTGACCCTCCATCTTCACCTCCCAGTCCGGATAGGAGGCGGTGCCGTGGATGTAACGGAAGTGGGCCACATCGACGCCGTTCTCCGCCATGGTCTGCAACGGGCAGTACACGAGCCACTCGTGCTTCTCGTATTCGGTCCACTCCGCACTCGTGGTCTCCGGGAACTCCTCGACCGCCCACAGGGGCGCGGCCGCATCCGGGTGGTACCACGCCCACACAAAGCGGTTCTTCTCCTCCGTGGGCCAGTGGCGCACGCATTCACGGCGCGCCTGCGGCGGGATCACCTTCGCATAGGGAATCTCGCGCACCACGCCGGTGCCATCGTAGCGCCAGGAATGGAACGGGCACTCCAGATAATCCCCGTGCACGCGCCCACCAAAGGCCATGTTGGCGCCGAGGTGGCGACAGTACGCATCGAGCATGCGTGGCCGGCCATCGCTGCCGCGCCACAGGGCAAGATCGCGTCCGAAATAGCGCACCGGCTTCACCTGACCGGCGCCGAGCTCGTCGCTGTAACAGATGGCGAACCAGCCAAAGGGCAGCGGCAGATCGATGCCGCGCTCCGCGGCGCTCGGCCTGCCGGGGTAGGCCGCGGTGCGCCAGCGCAGCAACTCCTCGCCCTTAAGATTCGCGAGGTACTCGCGCGTCGCGACCGGGTTGGAGAGGCCGCCCCTGTTGGCATCGTCGTTCATGTGGGTGCTCCTGCCACGGCTTTCAGCCGCCGATCGCGAACACGCGCCGCGCGTTCTGCGACAGAAAAGCCGGCCACACCTCGTCCTTGAAGGGCACGTCCGGCAACTCGCGGAAGATGCGCTCCAGCGACAGGCCCATCGGATAGTAGCCGGCGAACATGATCTTCGTGGCGCCGCGAGTGTTGGCGTAGTCGATGATCGCCTGCGGATAGTGTTTGGGGGCGAACGCGCTGGTCGTGTAGTAGAGGTTCGGATACTTCAGCATCAGCTTCACAGCCAGATCTTCCCACGGCTCACCGCCGTGACGCATGACGAACTTCAGCTCCGGGAAGAACCAGCACACCTCGTCGACGTGCTCGACCTTCTGCGGGTAGAGCGGCACCCGCGGACCCGGAACCCCGACATTAATAAGAATGGGCAGGCCCAGCTCCACGCACGTGGCGTACAAGGGGTACATCTTCTTGTCATTGATCGGCACCTGCGGGTTCAGCCCACACGGAAAGACGCTCACCGAACTGATGCCGAACTCGGCGTGGATGCGCCGCACCCGGCGCACTTCCTCCATGCCGAGATTGGGGTTCGCGGGGTAATCGAAGATGAAGCGCCGCGGATAATCACGCTTGGCCGCCGCCGCGGCAGCCGAACCGTCGAAGTAACCGACCAGCGCCACCTCGATCCCATAGCGATCCATGCGCTCCACCAGGAAGTGCACGTAGTCCCCGCTCGCTTTGAGCTGCGGGATGTCCTTGAACATGTACTGCGCCGGCATCTTGAACTGCTGGCGGCTCTCCTCGTCCATGAGCAGGGGCTTGAACTGCTGGTACCACTCCTCGTTCGTTTCGCTGACAGGGATGGCCATCATCAGATCGACAATCTTCACATCACGGGGGAACGCCATTACGAGCCTCCCCACAGGCGCTCGCGCACCTGTGCCTTGATCAGTTTGCCCGTGGCGGTGCGCTCGAGCGGTCCGGCCTCGAAGCGCCACTCGCGTGGCACTTTGTACGGCGCGAGCCGCACACGGCAGAACTCGGTAAGCTGCCCGCTATCCAGCGCCGCGTGCTCGCGCGCCACGATGACGGCGAGCAACTTCTCCCCCAGCCGCGCATCGGGTACGCCAAAGGTGGCCACCTCCAGCACCTGTGGATGCTGCGCGAGCACGCGCTCGACTTCGGCGCAGTAGATATTCTCCCCACCGCTGATGATCATGTCGGTCATGCGCGCGATGATGTGCAGGAACCCTTCCGCATCCAGGTAACCGACGTCCCCGGTGTGCAGCCAGCCGCCGCGGAATACGGCGGCATCCGCGTCCGGGCGCTCCCAGTAGCCGAGCATGTTTTGCGCGCTGCGCACGCACACCTCGCCGGCCGCCCCCGTGGGCAGCGCGCGGCCCTCCTCATCCGCGATGCACACCTCGGCGGTTGCCAGCGGCCGTCCGGCGCTCTCGGGGTGGCGCAAAAATTCCTCCCCCACCGTCAGTGAGACCATGCCGTTGGTCTCGGTCATGCCATAGCCGGTGCCGAGCAGCGCGCGCGGGAAGCGCGCCTGGATCGCCTGCAGCAGGTTCTGCGGCAGCCCCTGGCCGCCAGTGCCGAGACTCATGAGCGAGGAGGTGTCAAAGTCGGCCAGCTCCGGCGCCTGCAACACATCCCAGAGCATAGTGGGCACGGCCGGCAGCGCGGTGACGCGTTCCTGCTGCACCAGTTCGAGGGCGTGCCTTACGTTCCAGCGCGGCAGGAACACGATCTTGCCGCCGCGCGCCAGCGTCGTCAGGAACACCGACAGGCAGCCGCTCGTATGAAACAGCGGAAACACCAGCAGCGTGCTCGGCTGCGGCGCCTGCTGCGCGAGCGTGGCCGGATCAACCGCCCGCTGCGCCGCCATGCGCGCGCCGAGAAGCGCGCCGCTGAGCTGATTGGCCATGAGTGCGGTGAGCAGGCCCACGTGATTGAGCACGGCGCCCTTGGCCTCCCCGGTCGTGCCGGAGGTGAACATGATGAGCGCCGGATCCTCCGGCGCGCACTCAGTGAGCGGCAGCGTCTGCGGGCGCGCCCCCGCCAGGAGGCTCGCGTAGGTGCGCCAGTGAGCACACCCGGCCGGCACCGCGCCCACGACCACCCCCTGCAGCGCCACATCGTTCAGCCCGCTCGCCAGCAGCGCCGCGCAGCGCTCGTCCGCGATCAGGTGCCGACAGCGGGTGTAGGTGAGACTGTAGGCGAGCTCGGCGGCGACGCCGCGGCTGTTGACGAGCACTGGCACGGCGCCGAGCGCAGTAATTGCGATGAAGGCCACGAGCCACTCCGGGCGATTGCGCATAGCGATCGCCACGTGCGTGCCGCGGCCGACGCCGCGCGCGCTCAGCTGCGCCGCCAGGACTGCGGCCTGGGCGAACACCTCGGCGTAGGTGAGGCGGGCACCCTCCATCACGGTGAACACCTTGGACGCGTGCGCCTGCGCGAGCGGGTAAAGCTGCGCGAGCGAGCGCGGCGCATGGCGGAAGATGCGGCAGCGCGCACCGCGCACCACGCTCTCGATCAGCTCAAACGGCTGCCCGGGGGCGGTGAAGGCCGCCACGCTCAACGGGTCCGCAGTGGTGCTGCTCGGGAACATTGCTTGCTTGCCGGGTGGTTTTGCAAAAATGGACTCCAGTATAAATATCGCGCGCGAGTGTGCACAATAGCGGCCAGCGGGCTTTGGAGTCTTTTTGGCATGGCGCTCGCGCCCCCCGCGCCTGCCCGCCGAACACCCGGTGCACTATCATTTGCCGATCCGGAGGGAGACCGACCATGCGCTTTACCCTGCAGCTGGGCTTCGCCCGCTACCCCGACTATCAGCAGATCGCCCGCACCGCCGAGCAGGCCGGCTTCAGTTCCATCGGCATGCCGGACAGTTTCTTCTTTCCGCAGCGCACCGAGTCCGAGTATCCGTACGCGGATACCTCCATGATCCGCGGTTACATCGAGGCGATGCCCTTCATCGAGCCCTTGGTGGCGATGAGCTGGATGGCGGCGGTCACGCGAACGATCCGTCTCTACCCGAGCGTACTGAAGGTCCCCACCCGCCAGCCCCTGGTGCTGGCCAAGGCGCTCTCCTCGCTCGCGGTGCTGTGCGGCGAGCGCATTCTGCTCGGGGCGGGCTTAAGTCCCTGGAGAGAGGACTACACCTACAACGGTGTGAGCTTCGAGAAGCGCGGCAAGCTCATGGATGAATGTATCGCGATCCTGCGCGGCGCGATGAGCGGCAACTACTTCGAGTATCACAGCGAGAACTACGACTTCGGCCCCATGAAGATGTATCCGGTACCGCAGCGGCCGGTGCCCATCATTGTCGGCGGACACTCAAAGCCCGCGCTGCAGCGCGCGGCGCGGCTCGGCGACGGCTGGGTATCGGCCAACACCGACCTTGCGACGCTTACCTCGCTGCTGGGCGAGCTTGACGCGTTGCGCGGCGCCGCCGGCACGCGTGATCGCAAGGACTTCGAGATTCACGGCTTTGATATGGCGGCCAAGAGCGCCGCGGACTTTCAGCGCCTCGCGGAGCTCGGGGTCACGGATGCGTGTGTCGCGCCCTGGGGATTTGATCCCTCGACCGCACTGCCGGCACAGCTGGACGGGCTGCGTCGCTTTGGCGATGAGGTCATCGCCCGCCTGTAGGGCGGGCGAGCGTCGCCAGGCGTCGCGCCGATGCGCCTGCAGGGTAAGGTCGCGCTGATCACCGGCGCCAGCCAGGGAATCGGCGCGGCGATCGCCGAGCGTTTCGTCCGCGAGGGTGCACGGGTGGCACTGTGCGCGCGCCGGCCCGGGCCTCTGGAGGCCCTCGCCGAGAGGCTGCGAGCCCTCGGGGGCAGTGTGACCACCGCCGCATTCGATGTCGCCGAACACGAGCGGCTGACGCGGTTCGTCGAGGAGCAAGGCACGCTCGACATCCTGGTGAACAACGCGCCTTCGGTCACGTATGCGCCCATCGCGGATATGGAGGTCGAGGCCTTCCGCCGCGACTTTCGCGTCAACGTCGATGCGGCGTTCGCCGCGACCCGGGCCGCGCTCAAGCTGATGAGCGCCCGGCGCAGCGGTTCGATCATCAACATCGCCTCGGTGA
The DNA here is from genome assembly GCA_035488075.1 of Steroidobacteraceae bacterium. Taxonomy (GTDB): domain Bacteria; phylum Pseudomonadota; class Gammaproteobacteria; order Steroidobacterales; family Steroidobacteraceae; genus 13-2-20CM-66-19. Next base: position 7,046 of record DATHLO010000267.1, read on the forward strand.
GCGGTCTCCTGGCGCTGGCGAACCTGTCCGCGTACGGCGCCGCCAAAGCCGCCCTCATCCACTTCACCCGCCAGAGCGCGATTGAGGGCGGGCCGCACAACGTGCGCGCCAACGCCATCGCACCGGGCGTGATCAATACCCCGGCCACGGCGGCCGGCTTCTCCGGCCCGAACACCGACTGGGGCCGCCGGATCGCGGAACAGGTCCCGCTGCGGCGTTTCGGTGAGCCGGGCGAGGTTGCCTCGCTCGCCCTGTTCCTGGCTTCCGAGGAATCCGCCTACATCAGCGGTACCTGCATCTGCATCGACGGCGGCAAGGCCGCCGAGCTGTACGTGCCGCAAGCTTAGAAGGCGCGCGCGCTTATGAAGAAGAAACCCCGCAAGCCGCCCGGCGCCGCCCGAAGCCGCCGCGCGCCCCGCCTCACCCGCGCGCGCGCGCGAAGCGAGCCGGATGAGGCGCTCGAGCGACGCGTCGAGCGGCTCGAGGCCATCGAGGAGATCCGCATGCTGGCGGCAAAATATGCGCTGTCGCTGGACATGCGCGATCTGGACGCGCACGTGAATCTGTTCGCGCCGGATATCCGCGTCGGTCGCGAGCGGGTGGGCCGCGCACACCTGAAGAGCTGGGTCGATGCGACCTTGCGGCACCAGTTCAGCGGCACCTCCCATCATCTGGGCGGCCACATCATCGAATTCACCGACGCGGACCACGCCCACGGCGTGGTCTATTCCAAGAACGAGCACGAAACCGGGGCCGCCTGGATCATCATGCAGATGCTCTACTGGGATGACTACGAACGCATCAAGGGGTGCTGGTACTTCCGCCGCCGCCTGCCCTGCTACTGGTACGCCACGGATCTGAATGAGCCGCCCATCGGTGAGCAAAAGATGCGCTGGCCGGATCGGGGGCGCTACGAGGGCAGCTGGCATGCCCTGTGGCCTTCGTGGAAACAGTTCTGGATGAGCTCACCGGCCGCTGAGGCGCAGGTGGCCGCGCCCGCCCCGCTCGGCGAGTTCCTCAAGCGCATGCGTCGCGGCGCCCCGGACCCCAAGATTCGCGTGCGCTGAAAGCTTCCCGCCATGCATGAATTACTGCAGCCGATCGAGCTCGGCAGCCTCAGTCTGCGCAATCGCATCATCATGGCGCCGATGACCCGCAATCGGGCGCTGAGCGGCGACGTACCGGGCGAGCTCGCGGTGGCCTATTACGGCGCGCGTGCCGAGGCCGGCCTGATCGTCACCGAGGGTACGCAGCCGAGTAAGGACGGCAAGGGCTACTGCCGCACGCCCGGCATGTACAGCGCCGCGCAGGTGGCGGGCTGGCAGCGGGTGACCCAGGCCGTCCACGCCGCCGGGGGCTGCATCGTTTTGCAGCTGATGCACTGCGGCCGCATCGGCAGCCATTACAACAAGGACCCCGACGCACGCACCGTCGCGCCCTCGGCGGTGCGCGCCGCCGGCAAGATGTTCACCGACGCGGCGGGCCTGGTCGATTTCGACATGCCCGAAGCGCTGACGCTGCGGGAGATTCAGGGCGTGATCGGCGAATACGCCGAAGCTGCGCGGGCGGCGCAGCGCGCCGGTTTCGATGGCGTGGAACTGCACGGCGCCTCCGGCTACCTGCCGATGCAGTTTCTCTCGACCGGCACCAATCGACGCGCCGACGGCTACGGCGGCACTCTGAGCGCCCGGCTGCGCTTTGTCATCGAAACGCTCGAGGCGCTCTGCGGCGTATTTGGCGCCGGGCGGGTGGGCCTGCGCATTTGTCCGGGCAATCCCTTCAATGATTTGCAGGACGCGCAGCCGCTCGAGACCTACGCGGCGCTGCTACAGCAGCTGAGCCGCCTGGCGCTGGCTTACCTGCACGTGGTGCGCTCGCCGGATCCTGCGCTCGATGCCTTCGCGCTCGCACGCGCGGGCTTTTGCGGGCCCAGGGTGTTCAACGATGGCTTTGACTTTGAGTCCGCCGCGCAGGCCGTGCGCGCGCAAGGTGCGGCGGCGATTTCCTTTGCGCGCGCCTTCATTGCCAATCCGGACCTCGTCGCGCGCTACCGCAACGGCTGGCCGCTGGCGAGCTTTGATCGCAGGACGCTCTACACCCCGGGCGCGGCCGGTTACACGAGCTACCCGGCCTATCAGCCGCCGCCTTGATCAGAACCAGCCGTCGTTCGCCCCGTCCCACACGTCAATCTTCGGCAGCCCGCGATCGGCGCTGTAGGTGCCGAAATGACCGGCGTAGAAAGCGAGCGGTTTGCCCGCGGCGCGCGTGAGCGCCAGCACCTCGCCGACGATGATGAGGTGATCACCGCCGGGG
>DATHLO010000268.1:0-3329 GCA_035488075.1 Steroidobacteraceae bacterium
CGGAAAGATGACCCGTGCTGCTGCTGAAGCTCGCCCAGGCAGGCTTATTGGCGACGGCGAATGAGAGCGTGCGCCCGCTAATCGAATCAGTCGTCGTGGGCGTAAAGCTGTAGCTGCTGCCGACGGTGACGGTACTCGCCGGGCTGCCGGAGATTTTGAGCCCGGTAGCGGGCGGGCTCGGTGGGCTCGTGCTCGAGGAAGCCTGCACTGTGATGCCGAAATTGGGCAGCACGGCCGAGGTCAGCCCGTCGTATACGGCGATGACCACGTCCGCATACTTGCCGACGCTGGCAGCGGTCGGGGTGCCGGAGAGCCGACCGGTGCTGCTGCTGAAGCTCGCCCAGGCAGGCTTATTGGCGACGGCGAATGAGAGCGTGCGCCCCGTGTTCGTGTCGTGCGTCGTCGGCGTGAAACTATAGCTGCTGCCGACCTTTACCGTACTCGCGGGGCTTCCCGATATCGTGAGAGCGGACGCGGCGTGTGCGGCGTGACTGACGAGTGTCGCGCTGCACGCGACGAAAGCGATGACCAACGAACGAAGCGATACGCGCTGCGCGCGAGTGCAGAGATTGGCTTGATTCACGTGACTCCCCTAAACGATCGCGGGCATCGCCCAGAGGGAACGCAGCCGACAGACGCGAACAAGCGTCGCGTTGCGACTCAAGGCGAGTCCGTACCTCTTACGGACTCGCCGCCTTCTGCACGCTCTCCGCGCTTCGCGGAAAGCGAGCGTCCTGCGTCCCCCCCGGGCGACGGGTGGCTCTTCCTTGCAGTGGACGCACTGCTGGCCAGTACTCAGCAGCAACGCCACTTCTGCGTTGGGGCGGCAGTAGAACGCGTCGCTTTACCTATCGCAAATGTCTCGACATTGCGACGTGCGAAATCGGCTACAGGACTTGCGCGCGGAGAGAAAAAATCTTATGAGAGGAAAATTTTTTCAGGGCGGATAGAGACCGCGCACGCGACCGAAGAGGCGGGCCAGGCCGAAGAGTGCATCAATCATGGGCGTGGCGACCCCGACGCGCTCACCAATCTCGCGCACCGCGCCGACGAGCGCGTCGAGTTCCAGCGGCCGGCCGGCCTCGACGTCCTGCAGCATGGAGGTCTTGAATGCGCCAAGGCGGCGAGTCACCGCGTGACGATCCTGCGGTGACTCGGTCACTTCACAGCCGATGTGCCGTCCCACGAGCGCCGCTTCGCGCATCGCGGCCGCGCTGAACGCGCGCAGCAGGTCATCCTCGAGCACCCGATCCATCGTTGCCCCGGTGAGCGCCGAGAACGGGTTCATCGTCATGTTGCCCCACAACTTGTACCAGATGTCATAGCGGATGCGCGCCGAGCAGGTCACTTCAAAGCCGGCGTGCGTCAGTGCGGCCGCAAGCCCACCGACGCGCGCGGAGTCCCCGCCGTGCGGTTCACCGATGATCAGCCGCCGTCCCATGCGGTGCACGGCGATGCCCGGAGCGCGCGTGGCGGCGCTTGCGTGCACGACGCAGCCGATCACCTGGGAGGCAGGAATCGCGGCGCGGATGTGCCCGCCAGGATCCACGCTGTGCAGTGGCTGATCCCCGAGCGCGGCGATGCCGTCGCTGAACCACCAGGGCACGCCGTTCATCGCCGGCAGCACCAGCGTGTCGCCCGAGATGAGGGGTGTGAGCGTGGGCGCGAGCGGCGGCAGGGCGGGCGCCTTGACGGTCAGGATCAGAAGATCCTGGGGACCGAGTTCGCCTGGATCATCCGAGGCCAGTGCGACCGGTGCCGTGAGCAGACGGCCCTCTTCCTCGAGCCGCCAGCCGTGATCGCGCAGCGCCACGAGCGTCGTGCCGCGGGCGAGGGCGGATACACTCGCCTGCCCGCCCATGGCCAGGCGGGTCCCGAGGAAGCCGCCGATCGCGCCGGCGCCCACTACGCACACCTTCAGCATGGAGTTCTGGCGGCGCTCGCTGCGCGGGCTAACCCATGTGCAGGCCGCCGTTCAGCGAAAAATCCGCGCCGGTTGCGAATGCGGACTCATCGCTCACGAGCCAGGCGACGATCGAGGCGATTTCATCAGGTTCGCCCAGGCGCTTGACCGGGATGGCGCTCACGATCTTTTCCAGCCGCTCGGGCTTTATGGCGCGCACCATGTCTGTGCCGATGTAGCCTGGCGAGACGGTGTTGACCGTAACGCCGCGCGCGGCCACTTCCAAGGCGAGCGCCATGGTGAAGCCGTGGATGCCGGCCTTGGCGGTGGAATAGTTCGTCTGTCCGAACTGTCCGCGCTGCCCGTTCACGGAGGAGATATTCACGATGCGGCCCCAGCCGCGCTCGAGCATGCCGTCGATGACCTGCTTAGTGACATGAAAGAGCGAATTCAGATTGGTCTCAATGACGGCATGCCAGGCTTCGTTGCTCATTTTCTGGAACGTGCCATCGCGCGTGATGCCGGCGTTATTCACCAGGATGTCGATCTCGCCGACTTCGGCGCGCACGATCTCGAAGGCGCGCCGGGTGGATTCCCAGTCCGAGACATTGCCTTCGGAGGCATGCACGTTGCAGCCCACGGCGCGCATTTCCGCGAGCCAGCGTTCCTTGCGCGGCGAACCGGGGCCGCAACCGGCGATCACCGTGTGTCCTTCCGCGCACAGACGCCGGCTGATCGCGGTGCCAATGCCCCCCATGCCACCGGTAACGTAGGCGATGCGCTTTGCACTCATGGCCTGTCCCCTGTCTTTCAGGCTCTGACTTTGAAGCGCATTAGTACGCCAATTCTCAACGGGCGTCTACGGCGCGCCGGCCTCCGAGGAGCGCTGCGCCGCTGCCTCGCGCATCAGGGAATGGTCTTGGTGGCGATCGCGGACAGCGCGCTCTCCATCCCGGTCGTCGTGTACGCCTTCGCACCGAAATACCACGTACCCGAGGCGAGGCTATTGACCGTGTAGCTGGTGAGTGTCGTACCGGTCAGCTGCGCTAGCTGCGTGAGGTTCGACGGGGAGGTGCCGTAATAGATGCGAAAGCCGGCAAGGTCCGTGAGTGCGCTGCCATCGGTGTTCTGCGTGGGCGCGGTCAGATTCAACACCGCGCTGCCGGTCGTGGCAGGCGCAGCGGTGACCGTGATGCTGAAGGCGGGCAGGGCGCTTGCGTGCTGTCCGTCGCTCGCGCTGATGATGACGTTGGCATAGGTCCCGGTCTGCGCGCTGCTCGGCGTGCCGTTCAAGAGGCCGCTGACGATGCTAAACGTCGCCCACGCCGGTTTATTCTGTACCGAGAACGCGAGCGTCAGGCCGGCCGGATCGCTGGCGCTGGGTTGAAACGCATAGCTGCTGCCCGCGGTCACGCTCGTGGACGGC
>DATHLO010000269.1:0-10219 GCA_035488075.1 Steroidobacteraceae bacterium
ACGCACGATGGTGTTCGTGAACACCAAGCGTACCGCGGAACGGCTCGAGGCCACGCTCAAGGCTAACGGGTTCAGTGCTCAGGCACTCTCCGGAGACGTGCCGCAAAACAAGCGGCTGCGGTTTCTGCGCGACTTCCACGAGGGCAAGCTCGCGGTACTGATCGCCACCGATGTCGCCTCGCGCGGACTGCACATCCCGGACGTGAGTCACGTGTTCAACTTTGACCTGCCGCAGGACCCGCCCGACTACGTGCATCGGATCGGGCGCACGGCGCGCGCCGGCGCCGAGGGCGATGCGATCAGCTTCGCCTGCGAGGAATACGCCGTGGCGCTGCCGGACATCGAAACCTATGTCGGCCACAAGATTCCCTTCTCGCCCATCGCACCGGAACTGCTCGCCACCGGGGTGGTCACCGGGGCGCCGGTACACCGCTCCCGTCCGCACGCTGGCGGGCGCTCCGGCGGTGGTGGACGTCCCGGCGGGGGCCGGCACGGCGGCGGCGGGCGTGACCGCAAAGGCTCGCCTCCCGGGCGCTCGCACCACCGTGGGCGCGGGCGCTGACATGGCGCCGGCAGCGTCACTCGGCTAAGCTTCGGCTGCTTGGCGGCCGCCGCCAACAGCTCCAGAGCCGTCCAAGCCCATCAGCTGCCGAATCATGGGCCCCCGCATGGCGGAAATCGAAGACAACGTCGATCGCGAGCTATTCCGTAACGTGGAGAAGCTGCGTCAGTTGCGCATCGAGCACCGCGACCTCGATGAGGTTATCTGCCGCCTCTCGCTTGACATGCATATCGATGAGCTGCAGCTGAAGCGCCTGAAGAAGCGCAAGCTCATGCTCAAGGATCAGATCACGCGCCTGGAGAGCCAACTGATCCCGGACCTGAACGCCTGATGGACGGAGCCGAGAGCGCCCTGCGCGGCGCGCTACTGCAGCTGACCTCCCCGCCCACGCTGGTCGCCGGGGTCGTGCTGCTGATCGCCGGCCTGGTGGGCCTCGTTGTCGCGCGCGCGCTGCGCGCGCGGCGCACCGGGGCCGCAGCCCATCGCTCCCCGCACGTGCTCGATCACACGCTCGAAGGGGCCATACGCGGCGCGCCGATACTCGCCGCGCTCGCGACCCTGGGCGCGGGGCACGTGTTGGTGGCCGCCCTCGGCATCCCCACCCTGGTGATCGACGGCGCCGCGCGGCTGCTCGTGGCGCTGGTGCTGGTGCGGCTGGCGGTGTACGTGCTCGGGCTACTGCTGGGCCCCAAGTCGTGGGTGCGCACACGCGAGAACCGCATCACGCTCATCGTGTGGCTGATCGTGGCGCTCGCCACCTTGGGCTGGCTGGACGTCCTCGAGACCACCCTCAGCCACATCAGCATCGTGCCGGGACGTACGCAGTTCAGCCTGTGGTCGCTGCTGAAGGGACTGGTGATCGTCACCGCCTTTGTCATCGTGACCAGCCTCATCGCGCGCGCCATCGAGCGGCACATCATGCGGCTCGATCAGCTGGCCGTGTCGACGCGGGTCGGGATCTCGAAGTTCACCTACTTCCTGCTCGTCGGCCTGGGTGCGCTGCTGGGCATCAACGCCGCCGGCGTCGATGTCACGACCCTCAACGTCCTCACCGGCGCCATCGGCCTCGGCCTGGGCTTTGGCCTGCAGGCGGTCGCCAGCAACTTCGTGAGCGGTTTCGTGCTGCTCATGGACAAATCGATCAAACCCGGCGACGTCATCAGCTTCACCGGACAAACCGGCGCCAGCACCGGCAACTTCGGCTGGGTACAGGAGCTGCGCGGCCGCTACGTGGTCGTGCGCGACCGCGACGGCGTCGACACGCTCGTGCCGAACCAGAACCTGATCACGAACTCATTCATCAACTGGAGCTACTCGGATCAGCGCGTGCGGCTGAAGCTGCCGGTCACCGTGAGCTACGACGACGATCCGGAGCTGGCGCTGCAGCTGCTCGTGCAGGCCACCGAAAATCACCCGCGCATCCTGCGCGATCCGGCACCCGTGTCGCGCCTGATCAGTTTTGAAGCGAGCGGCATGGCGCTCGAGATCCGCTTCTGGATTGCCGATCCGGTGAACGGGGTGAACAACGTGCGCTCGGACGTCAACCGCGCGATCTGGCGCATCTTCCGCGAGCACGGCGTGCGCATCCCGGTGCTGCAGCAGGAAATCCGCGTGCTCGAATCGCGTCTGCCAGCCGCGCCAAGCGGCAGCGGCGCGCAGCGGCCGGCCGGACTTGACCAGCAGGCGGACTGAGCGCGCGCGTCGACCGTGCCGCTGAGCGTAACCCCGGGAGTCGAGATCCCTGACAGCGATGTGGCGCTGTCCTTCGTGCGCTCTTCGGGCCCGGGAGGCCAGAACGTCAACAAGGTCGCGAGCGCCGTGCAGCTGCGCTTCGATCTTCAGCGCAGCACCGCGCTCGCGCCCGAGGTGAAGGCGCGCCTGCGGGCGTTGAGCGGCCGACGCCTGACGAGCGAGGGCGCGATCCTCATCATCGCGCGCAATCACCGCACGCAGGAGAGCAACCGGCGCGAGGCCGAGGCGCGGCTCACCGATCTGATCAAGCGCGCCCTCATCCCGCCTAAGCCGCGCAAGGCGACCAAGCCCACGCGGGCCGCGCGCGAGCGCCGGCTCGAGCAGAAGACGCAGCGCCGCAGGACCAAGCGGCTGCGGGGCAAGCCCGGCTGGGACGCCTAAAGTCGGCGCGCGCGCCCTCGGGAGACCCGCGCGCTTGCGTGTAGGGTAAAATTTCCGCGCGCGGCAAGCGCGGGCGGCGCCATACGGAGAATCGCCGTGTATTCCCCTGCACTCATGGCCTTCCTGCACCATCTGGCCGCGTTCACCGTCGTGGCGACCCTGGCGGTCGAGGTGGCGCTGTTCAAGCCGCCGCTGTCAGCGTTGCAGGCGCGGCGCCTGCAAACGACCGACCTCATCTTCGGTGTCGCAGCGACCGCAGTCCTCGTGATCGGCCTGCTGCGCGTTATTTATTTCGAGAAGGGCGCGGCCTACTACTGGCACGACAGTTACTTTCTCATCAAATTCACCGCGTTCATCCTCGCCGGCCTCGTCTCGATCTATCCGACCGTCACCTTCCTCTCCTGGAAGGGCGCACTCAAAGCCGGCGAGGCGCCGCAACTCGCCCCTGCACGCACGCGGCGCGTGCGCCTGTGCTTGATGCTCGAGCTCACGGCCATCGTGATAATCCTGCTGTGCGCGGCGCTGATGGCACGCGGCTTCGGCTATCGCTAGAGCGGCTGCCCCCCCCAAAGCACGCCGGCAGCGAGCCAGGTCCAATCAGCAACGCGATGGCCTGTCCTGGGTGTGGCGAGTTCGGCCGTTGCCAACTGCGGCGCGCAGGGGCGCGTTGGTTCGCACGGCAGCGCTAGCGCACGCCGCGCTGTTCCAGGACAAAGGGTTGGAAATCGGCAGCGCTGCGCTTGATGCTGAAGTCGTAGGAGCGCGGTTCCTCGTTCTGCAGGCCGAGCGCCACATAGGCCCCGTTCGACAGATCCATCACGAGCTCCAGATCCGTCCACACGGTCGGCACGTCGTAGTAATTGATGACGTGACCCTCCTGTACGCGGTAGAGCCGCCCGCGCGCGTCGTAGCAGTCGACCGCGAGGATCTGCCAGGAGTCCTCGTCCACGTAGAAGGTGCGCCGCGAGTACAGGTGGCTGGCCCCCGGCTTGAGCGTTGCATCCACCACCCACACGCGGTGCAGTTCGTAGCGCGCGTAGTCCTGGTTGATGTGATTGGCGTGCAACAGGTCGCTGTCTTTGAGCTGTGCGTTTTGCAGCCGGTAGGAGTTGTACGGGACGTACATCGCCTGCTTGCCGATGAGCTTCCAGTCATAGCGCTGCGGGCTGCCGTTATACATGTCGAACTGGTCATTCGTGCGCAGGTTGTCCGCGTTCGCCGCCGGGTTGTCGAAGGCGATCTGCGGCGCGCGCCGCACGCGACGCTGTCCGGGGTTGTAAATCCAAGCGCGGCGCTCTTCCTGCCTCTGATCGAGGGGCTCCTGTACGAGCAGTACTTCCCCGGGCGGACGCACGGCTGCGAGAGTCTCCCGCATGAAGTAAGCCAGGATGTTGTCGAGGTCGTCTTCCTTCACGCCCGGGACGTAACAGGGGAAGAAGAACTCCTCCTTAAATTGCCGCGCCGTGTAGCGCACGCCGGCGTTGAGCGCCACCTGCCCGATCTGGCGCGCCACGGCCACCCCGCGAAAGCGCAGCAGATGGTTCCAGAGCACCTCGAGTCCGGATTTGGGAATCGGGAAGGGGACGCCCCCTGCAGCCCCCCTGACTCCGTTGCCGCCGGGCACCAGTTCTGCCGTCGTCGCGATCCGCTGAGTCGCCTGTGCGATTCGCTCCGGCACCGCGGCGCTGCGGTGCGTCGGGTAGACGTCCATCTTGTAATCAGGATAGGTCTCGAGGAGCGCCTTGTGTCCTTGCGTGAGCTGGGCGGCGTACTCTTGCCTGTTAGCCGCGGTGATGGTGAAGAGCGGTGTGTCAGCTGCGTAGGGATCCGGATGATGATCCGAAGGCCGGTAGCTGGGAAAGCCCGCTGCGGCGGCCGACGTGATGCCGCCGCTCCAGGCCGGAATGCTGCCGTCCGCATTGCCCGCCTTCTCGCCGCCGAGCGGGGTGAGTTGCTCGCCCAGCTGCGCAGCTTCCTGCGGCGTGACCGCCCCGAAGGCCAGGGGTGCGAGCAGCACTCCTGCTGCGGCAATCCGCATCAGCGTCCTCATCAGGCCCCCTCCCATTTCAGGCATGCATGATCTGCAGGATGCTGTGGCGCAACTGCTCACTCAGGACGAACTGTGCGTCCTGCGCCACCTGGGTCAGAACCTCGTCGAACTCGAGTTTGCCGCCGTCGGCGGCACGGATGACGCCGCGCTCGCGCAGCTTGAAGATGAAGTTCTCAAACATGGCGCGATCGAAGAATTCCGGTGAGTTCAGGCCATAGAGTAACGTCATGCGCTGTGCCGTGAGTTGGCAGCGCTCCTCCAGGGTCTGCTGATCGATCGCGCCGCTGCCGGCCTTGACCAGCTGCGCCACCACCATGTAGTAGCGCTCAATGGTCTGCACGGTGGCCTGCGCCAGCAGCGACAGCTGCATGGCCTGGGCGGAGGCCGGTGGTGCACGCGTCCAGCCATCGAGCGCGGGCTCCGGCTCGATGAGGCCGTACTGCGCCATCGCCGAGAGCACCCCTTCGAGTACCTGCGGCAGTTCCTTTTCACTCCAGCGCAGGAACAACTCCGCCGCAATGTAAGGATAGATGCGCGCGGCCAGGCGCTGGATGTCCCAGGTCGACACCTGGGCGTTGCTCACGAAGATACAGGCGATGAGCGAAGGCAACGCGAACAGGTGCAGGATGTTATTGCGGAAGTAAGTCGCGAGCACGGCGCTCGCGTCGCTCATGCGCACGATGTCCCCGAGCGCATGCGCCTCGCGGTAGATCTGTTTCAGGGCGATGCCATGGGCGATCATCTGCGCGCCACCCAGCGGCGTGAGCGTCACCCGATCGCTATAGGGGCAGCTGGCGAGCAGCGCCTGATACAGCTCGAGCTGGCGCACGAGGTCAGCCTCGGGCAGCGCCTGGCGCGGCATGCCGAGCAGCGCCACCGCGATGAGGTTGATGGGCGTCACCGCGGCCGCGGAGTTGATATTGCGCATGATCGATGCGGCGAGAGCCGCGACGGCGTCGGCCACCCAGGGACTGCGGGTATCGTCATCAAAGCGCTGTGCGCGCCAGCCGGCATGGTGCTCATCAAGAAGCGCATCGAGGGCGATCGGCTCGCCGAGATTCACGTAGACCTTGCCGAAACGCTCGCGCAGCACGCGCCAGGACCGCAGCAGTCCGAGCACGCTCTCCTTCTCCTTGGGGCGTCCGGAGAGCTCGCCGATGTAGGTGCGACCTTCCACCAGGCGCTCGTAGCCGAAGTACACCGGTACGAACACCACCGGGCGCACCGGCTGCTGCAGGAAGCTGCGCACCGTCATCGCGAGCATGCCGGTCTTCGGCTGCAGCAACCGCCCGGTGCGGCTACGGCCGCCCTCGATGAAGTACTCGATCGGATGCCCGCGCGCCATGATGGTCGCGAGATATTTCATGAGCACCACGGCATACAGCGCATTGCCGCGAAAGCTGCGGCGGATGAAAAACGCGCCGCCCATGCGCAGGAAGCGCCCGATGATCGGCAGGTTGAGGTTCACGCCGGCCGCGGTGTGCGGCACCGCATAGCCCTGCACGTAGATCGCATAGCCGAGCAGCAGGTAGTCCATGTGGCTGCGGTGGCAGGGGACGTAGACGAGCTCGCGCCCTTCCGCGACCGCTGCAAGCGTCGCCGCGTGCCCGAACTCCACGCCATCGTACAGACGGTTCCACAGGCGCGTGAGCGCGTGTTCCATGAAGCGTACGAACGCGTGCGAATAGTTCGCCGCGATCTCCAGCGCATCCGCGCGGGCGCGCAGCACGGCCTTGCGACGCGTCAGCCGTTTGACACGCATTTCCTGGCTGACCGCCGCACGCACGGCCCGCGTACGCAGCACCTCGTTCACGAGGGTGCGCCGATGCGACAGATCCGGCCCGATACGCACCGCCCGGCGGCGCGCGTACAGCGCATGGAGGCTCCGGGCCACGTGTCGGCCGCGCAGTTCAAGGTCCGCGCCCAGCAGTTGCCGCAGGGACAGTGGCTCATCGAACTCCACGAGCGTGTCACGGCCATTGAACAGCACCTGCAGGAACTTGCGCAGGCGCGTGGCCAGCTCCCAGTCCTCCACCAGCAGCAAGCGCACCCAGGAGCCCTCGCGCTGCGGCGCGCGGCCCCAGTACACCGCCGCCGGCACCAGGTGAAAATCGGCCGCCGGATCGGCGCGCAGCACGCGGGTCATCCGCGCAAGCTCGGGCGGCGGCCGCCCGTCGGGCCGCGTGCTCCAGAAGCCGCGCGGCTGCGTGAGAAAGAAGTAGGAGCGCACATCCTTACCCAGGCCGCGCAACACCCGGCCGGGCCGCGGCAGTTTCAGCACCAGACACGCCTGCTGCAGCACCGCGAGGTCGCTGACGCTGCGCCGTTCGAGCACGTAGCAGACCGGATGGCTCCGGCCCGCCAGCAGGGCCGCGGAATTCTCCGGAACCACCCGGAAGCGCACCCACAGCGCGAGCAGTCGCCGCAACAGCCCGTTCATCGTTCTATGATGCGCCCCAGCGCCGCTGCGCGGCGTTCGCCGGAGGCCATGGTTGCAAATGCAGACATTCGCGGGCAAGACCGTGTTGATTACCGGCGCCTCGGAGGGGATCGGGCGTGCGCTGGCGCTGCAGCTGGCGGGCGAGCGCCCTAACCTGGTGCTCAACGCGCGCAACGCGGCGCGCCTGGAGGACACCGCACGTGAGTGCGCGGCACGCGGCGCGGCGGTCACGAGCGTTCCCGGGGACGTCGCGCTGCGCGCCGACTGTGCGCGCTTTGTCGCCCGCGCGGTCGAGCGCTTCGGCGGCGTCGATGTGCTGGTCAATAACGCCGGCGTGACGATGTGGGCGCGCTTTGATGCGGTCAGCGACTTCAGCGTGTATGAGCGCCTGCTGGCGGTGAATTATCTGGGCGCGGTCTACACCACCGCCGCCGCACTTCCTTATCTGCAGGCTTCGCGCGGGCTGGTAGTGGCCGTCGCCAGCATTGCCGGTCTCACCGGGGTTCCCGAGCGCACCGGCTACGCCGCCAGCAAGCACGCGCTGGTGGGCTTCTTCGAATCGCTGCGCATCGAGCTCGCCGCCAGCGGGGTCGACGTCACGATCGTGGCGCCGGACTTCGTCGTCAGCCAGATTCACCGGCGCGCCAGCGGGCCGGACGGGCAGCCGCTCGGGCAAACTCCCATGCAGGAAGCACACATCATGACGGCCGAGGAATGCGCCCGCCGCATTGCGCGCGCCATGCACCGCCGCCAGCGCCTGCTGATCACTTCCGCGCGCGGCCGCTTCGTGCGCTGGGCGCGGTTGCTGGTGCCGCGGCGGGTCGACCGCCTGGCCGCGCGCGCGATCCGTGAGCGGCGCTGATGGCTACTCGAAGGCGATCGCGGGCAGGTCGAGCGCGATGAGAAAGTACTCGAACAGGTACTGAATGACGCGCAGCTGGTTGTGCAGCCGATGATCACTCTCGAGCAGGTGCAGCGCCGCCTTGCAGGTCTGCGCGAAGCGCACGCTGTGCTCGTACGGCACGACGTCGTCGCGCCAGCCGTGCACCACGGAGGTCGGGCAGTCGACCACGGCGGAGCGCAGCTCCGGCAGTCCCTGCACGTAGAGCGCGGGCGCCATCAGGAACAGGCCGCGCGCGTGCAGCAGCGAAGCCGAGGCCACGGCGACGTAGCCGCCGAGGCTCGAGCCCACGAGCACCAGATCGCCGCTCAGCTCCTTGCAGAAGTCCACGAGTTTGGCGACGCGCGCCCGCGGCTCATCCAGTCCGCGATAATCGACCGAGTGCGCATCGTACCCTTCCGAGCGCGCAACCTCGGCGAGTGCGGAGATCTTGCGGCCCCACGGTCCGCTTTCCTGGCCGTGGGAGAAGACCACGTGGCGGGACATCACCGGCTCTTGCATGGCGGCACCGCTGTCACTGGGAGCTTCCCTCGCATGCGCGAATAATGCAGGCAATGGAATCGTTAAGCCAATCAGACAGGGAGCGGCGCCCCGCCGCGGCGGGCTGGCAGTTCTGGATCGACCGCGGCGGCACCTTTACCGACGTCATCGGTTTCTCGCCGGCCGGCGCGCTGCACGTGCGCAAGGTGCCTTCGGTGCCTGCCGGCGCCGCGCGCGGCGACCCGGGTCTGCGCGCCGCGGCGGACATCCTCAAGGCAGCCGGCGGTGCCGCTGCGGTGGTGGAAGCGGTGAAGGTCGGCACCACGGTGGCGACCAACGCGCTCCTCACCCGCAGTGGCGAGCCGGTCGTGCTGGTCACGACCGCCGGCTTCGCCGACGCTCTGCGCATCGGCTATCAGAACCGGCCTGATATCTTTGCCCGCCACATCGTGCTGCCGCAGCGACTGTATGCGGAGGTCATCGAAGCGCGCGAGCGCGTCGATACCGCCGGAAGCGTGCTCGTGCCCCTCGATGAGGCGCGCTTGCGCGAGGATCTCACGCGCGCACGCCAAAGCGGGCGGCGGGCGATCGCCATCGTGTTCCTGCATGGCTGGCGCCACACGGCGCACGAGCGCGCCGCGGCGGCGTGTGCGCGCGAGCTGGGGTTCGAGGAGGTATCGGTGTCGCACGAGCTCTCCCCGATCGTGCGCTACGTCGTCCGCGGCGACACCACGGTGCTGAACGCGTATCTCGCCCCGCCGCTGCGCAGTTACGTGAACACCGTGCAGGAGGAGCTGCGCGCACTTGATCCGCAGGCGAGCCTTGCGCTCATGCAAAGCAACGGCGGTCTGGCCGCCGCGGAGCGCTTCCATGCGATGTCGAGCGTGTTGTCGGGGCCGGCCGGGGGGCTCATCGGCATGCGCTGGGCGGGCGAGCGGCTCAACTTCCCGCGTCTCATCGGCTTTGACATGGGCGGCACCTCCACGGATGTCTCCCTGATCGACGGCGAGTTACCTCAGCGCTTCGAGCACCTGATCGGCGGGGTGCGCCTGGTGCAGCCGATGCTCGACGTGCACAGCATCGCCGCCGGCGGCGGCTCGATCCTTACCTACCGCGACGGACGTTTCGCCGTGGGACCGGCCTCCGCCGGTGCGGACCCGGGGCCGGCCTGCTACGGGCGCGGTGGGCCGCTCACGCTCACGGACGTGCAGGTA
This sequence comes from Steroidobacteraceae bacterium, assembly GCA_035488075.1. Taxonomy (GTDB): domain Bacteria; phylum Pseudomonadota; class Gammaproteobacteria; order Steroidobacterales; family Steroidobacteraceae; genus 13-2-20CM-66-19. Next base: position 9,781 of record DATHLO010000269.1, read on the forward strand.
CTGCTCGGGCACCTGCGCCGCGACACCCTGCCGGCGCTCTTCGGGCGCGACGGCACCTCGGCGATCGACACCGGGGCGGTCAGGCGTGGCTTTGAAGCGCTCGCAGCGCAGGTGGCGGCACCGCCGGGGCCAGCGTGCGCGGCCGAAAACCTGGCGGAGTCGTTTCTGGAGGTGGGCGTCGAGTCGATGGCCAATGCCATCCGTCAGGTCTCGACCCGCCAGGGCCTCGACGCGGCGGATTTCACGCTCTTCTGCTTCGGCGGGGCGGCCGGGCAGCATGCCTGCCGCGTGGCCCGCGCCGCCGGCGTGCGCCGCATTCTCGTGCACCCGCTGGCAAGCGTGCTCTCAGCGTTCGGCATCGGCGTGGCGGATCGGCTCGCCGTGCGCCGCGCGAGCCTCAGGCGTGAGCTCGATGAAGCCGGGCTCGCCGCCGCGCGCG
>DATHLO010000270.1:0-21118 GCA_035488075.1 Steroidobacteraceae bacterium
CTCGGTGAGCCAGGACATGTTCGGGGACCTCACCACGCTCTCCTTAGGCTACCGGCGCGGCTGGGATCAGATCTTCCGCGACATCAAGACCGCCACCGGCCAGATCATCAACGACCCGACCTTCAGCGCGCGCGCCGATCACCGCGGCTATTCGCTCTCGCTCAGCCAGATCCTGACGCGCAACACGATCATGAGCTTCAATTACGAGCTGCTCACCGACCAGGGGTATCTCGCCAACCCCTATCGCAAAATCCGCTATCTCTCACCCGGTCAGGGCGAGGGCTACACGCTCGCCGACCAGGTCTACCCGGACACCCGTACCAGCAACGCCGCCTCGATCACCGTGAAGCACTACCTGCCGTGGCGCGCGGCCATCACCGGCCAATACCGCTACTTCCACGACACCTGGGGCATCAACGGGAACACGCTGGAAGTGGACTTCACGCAGCCGTGGCACAACTGGATCTTCGACGGCATGCTGCGCTACTACAAACAGAACGCGGCGGACTTCTACAGCGACCTGTTTCCGCGTGCCGACTACCAGAACTTCATGGCGCGCGACCGCGAGCTGGCGGCCTTTACGACCTACACGGCCGGCGTGGGCGCCTCCTATCAGTTCAACGTCCCGGGCGCGCCGTGGGTGAGCCGCAGCACCGCGAACTTCCAGTTCGAGCATTTCCTCGCCGACTACAGCGACTTTCGTAACGCGCTGCTCGCGCCCGAATACGGTGCGGGCAACGAGCCGCTGTATAAGCTGAACGCGAACGTCTACACGATTCTCCTCTCCATCTGGTACTGAAGCGCCTGTCGGACCTGCGCGCCGCGCGCAAAACGTCCGTACCACAGGGCACCCGCTTCGGTTAAGCTGCGCGGTTATTAGGTCCTGCTCATCGCGGCCACTGTCGGTGAGCGGCGACAGTCACGAAGGGGATCTTCACCATGCACATGCGCACCTCGCTTTTGGGTCTGCTCGCAGGTTTCGTGTTCACCCTCACCGGCACCGCCGCGCACGCCGCCCCGACGGCGCGCGAAGAGGGTCGTCTGCTGATCGCCAGCGAGGTTCTGGAGGAGCTGCGCACCGCGCGCGACCAGGCGATCCCGGATCGGCTGCTCGAGCGCGCCTACGGCATCGCCGTCATCCCGGATCTGACCAAGGTGGCCTTCTTCCTCGGCGGACGCCGCGGCCGCGGCGTGCTCGTGGTACGCGACAGCAAGGGGCGCTTCAGCGACCCGGTCTTCATCAGCATGACGGGCGGCAGCTTCGGCTGGCAGTGGGGCGTAACCTCGACCGACATCGTGCTGGTGTTCACCACCCCTAAGGGCATCGAGGGCATCAACGGCGGCAAGATGACGCTCGGTGCCGACGCCTCGGTGGCCGCTGGCCCCCTGGGGCGCACGGCCTCGGCCGCCACCGACCCCACTTTCAGAGCGGAGGTCTACTCCTACTCCCGCAGTCGCGGCGTGTTCGCGGGTCTCGCACTCGATGGCACCGTCATCAGCATCGATGATGATGCGAACGAGCGCTTCTACAAGAAGATCGACGTCGCCGCGGGCGACATCCTCAACGGCAGCGTGACGACCGACGACTCCTCGGCGCTGCGCTTCATGGCCGCGGTTCTCACCGCCACCGGCACGCAGCGCTCGGCCTCGGCCGCCGTCACGACCCCGACGCCGGTGACTACGGCGACCGCGGTGACACCTGCGGCGCCGGCTGCGAAGGCGCCTTCAGCCGCCCCCGCGGCGGCGGTGACACAGTCCTTCCCGCTGTCCGATCCGCAGCCCGGGCAGGAACCGAAATAGCGCCGATCGCGTTCGGGTTAGGCCGGGCTGCCCGAACCGCCCGCGGCCGTAACGGCGGCGGCGCCGGCGCCTGCCGCGTCCAGCTTGCGGTGAAACTCCCTTCGCAGGAGCAGCAGGCTCGTGAGCGCCTGCAGCGTCACGGTGGCGACTGACAGATACCACACCTGGCGCAGCGTGAAGCCAGGCCGCGTCGACAGCCACAGCGCCGGCAGCACAAAGGTGAACAGGCGCGAGCCGGAACTCACGAGCGAGGGCCAGGTGTTGCCGAGCGCCTGAAAGAGCCCCGAGCAGGTGAAGATGAGCCCGGTGGCGATGAAATTCAGCGAAATGATGCGCAGATACAGCGCGCCGACGGCGACCACGTCCGGCTGCTGCGAAAAGACGCGCACAAAGAGTTCCGGGCGCCACTGACACAGCAGCGTCACGAGCAGCATCAGGAGGCTGCTCAGGAGTGCGGCCTTCCTGAACGTCTCGCGCACGCGCTCAAAGTGACGCGCCCCGTAGTTCTGGCCCGCGACCGGGGTCGCCCCGAAGGCGATCGCCATTACCGGCAGGAACAGCGCCTGCATCACCCGCCCGCCGATGCCAAAGCCGGCCTGGGCTGCGGGTCCGAAGCCGCGGATCGCCCAGTAGATGGCCGCCAGGATCACGAACATCATGAGGAATTCCCCACCCGCGGGCAGGCCGACGTTGAGGATGCGGCGCAGGATTCTCACGCGTGGGCGCCACAGCCGCGCGTCGAGCCCCACGTAATGCTCCAGGCGCGCGAAGTAGACCCACAGCATGACGACGCCGGCGGCGACCGCGATGCTGCTCGCCAGGCCTGCGCCGGCTGCCCCGTAGGGGTGGTGCGTGAGCCAGCCGGCGATGAGAACCGGCGCCAGGATGGTGTTGAGCACCACCGTCAGCATCTGCACCACCATCGTCGGCTGCACGATCCCCGTGCCGCGCAGCGCGGAGGCGAGTGCGGCCATGGCGAACTGCAGCGCCAGTCCCGGGGCGTACCAATAAAGGTAGGCGCTGCCGGCCGCGGCCGCCGCCGGATCGGCGGCCACCGAGCGCAGGTAGGGTCCGCCCAGGAGGAACACGGCCGCCAGGGTCAGCACCCCACAGAGCGCCGAGAGCACGACCGCCTGGTTGAAGACGAGATTCGCCTCCGGCTGGTCCTTGCGACCGGCCGCGTGCGAGACCAGGGCCACGGTGCCCACGGCGAGCATCTGGGTGAGCGCCAGGATCACGAAGGTGAGGGTTCCGGCGGTGCTCACGCCGGCGATGACGGCCTCTCCCAGACGTGAGACGAACAGCAGATCCACCAGAAAGTACAGCGTCTGAAACAGCATGCCGATGGCGATGGGGACGGCCATCGCGATGAGCTGCTTCGTGATCGGTCCCTGCGTCAGATCCTTCATGGTCCCGCCTTGTGTCGCGCGCATCTACTCATCGCGCGCGATCTTGCCCCACTTGCGAAAGTCCCGGGTCACCGCCTCGCACATGCGCTGCGCCGCCCGGGCGAGCCAGGCGTTCTTGCGTCGTCCGAGATCGGTGAGTATCGGCCGCCGCTGCGCCGGGGTGCCCAGATGCATGTTGGCCGTTTCCCATCCCATCATCCACAGCAGGCGGCTCTCATCGCGCCCGCGCGGCAGACTCGCCAGCGCGATGCGGCTGCAGTCGGGTGCGAGCCTGCGGATCAGCCACGGCCCATGCACGGCGAGAAAGGGGTCCGGCACGCGTATCGCGCGCCGGATGAGGGTGGTGTACTGCACGGCGCGCTGCGCGCGCGGGTTGCGTGCCCACAGCCAGGCGGACGGCGCGAGCGGCTTCGCCTCCCGGGCGATCATGGCCCCGCGCCAGTTCGTGAGCGCCACCAGGCGCAGGCGCCCGAGGCTCCCGAGTCCGGCCTGCCGGTGCACGAAGCGCACCTCGAGGCCGCGCGCCGGCAGCGCAGCCGTCAGGAGAGCGCGCACCTGCGGGTGCGCGCGGGCCGACGCCCTGCGCAGCCCGCGCATCTTCTCCCAGTAGGGTCGCTGATCCTTCAAGCGCGCCACGGCCAGATCGCGCAGCCACCGATAGCGCTCGGCCAGTACAGCCGGGCCGCCGCCCACGCGCATGGACTCGGTGTAGCCTTCCGTAATCAACTCGCAGGCCTGGCGCGCAGAGAGGCGCAGCTGTGATTCCTCGATAGCCAGGAGCGCGCTCGCCGCCAGGCGCACCAGATCCTGCGTGTACGGCAGGACGGTCGTCTCGTCGAAGTCGTTGACGCCCCAGATCAGCCGCCCTTCCGCGTCGCGCCAGGTGCCAAAGTTCTCCACGTGCAGATCGCCGACCGCAAGTACGCGCGGCGCCGCGGTGGTCTCGGCGCACAGTTCGGGCCACAGCTGCGACCAGCGATAGAAGGTCGCGCGCAGGAACGAGAACACGTCTGCGGCCATCAAGCGGTGCTTCAGGTCCAGATCGCCCTGAAGTAACGGCACACACTGCTTGAGCCAGCGTTCGTAGCCGCTGGTGGCCTCCCGGATGTCCACGACCTCACATTAGAGGAGGTGCCGACGGGTTGCCACCGGGTTACGGGGTCGGCGGCGACGCCGCGATGAGCCGGTGATAGGCGTCGATGAAGGCTCCCCACCAGTCCCCCGAGCTGCCGTAGGAGTGGCCGTTGTCGGGCACCGCAATGAAGCGGGTACCGGGAATCGCGTCCGCGAAACGGCGCGCCTCGGCCGCCGGGCACACCCGATCGTCCAGACCGTGCAGTGTCACCCAGGGGTCCGTCAGCGCCCCGCCCGGCAGCAGCCGCACGCCCGCCGCGCGCGGCGCCACGCGCAGCGCCGGCGCCGGACACAGGGGCTTGCTCAGATCCAGGTCGGCACAGAAGGACAGCGTCAGCACTCCGGCAAAGGTGTGCGGCCGCGCCTGCACGAGCGCCACGTACGCCAGGGTCGCTCCAGCGGAGTGGCCGATGAGCACCGGCGGCCTGGTTTGGATTGCGTACTGCGCCTGCAGGTAGCGGACGAGTTCTGCCAGGTACGCACCGGGCGCGACGCAGCTCGGTGCGGCCTGCTCGAGCGTCGCCAGCCACTCGCGCGCGTCGATACCGGCCACGAGCGTGCCCTGCAGGGCGAGCCTCTGCGCGATAGCGTGCGAGCCTGAGTCCCAGCCGCCGTCCCCGGAGAGCAGCAGCGCAAGATGGCGCACAGAGGCGTCGGATCGGTAGATGCGCAGGTGCGCAAACTGCCCGTGTGCGATCACTTCTTGGTGCACGCCACCATCGGGCGCACTGCATTGGCACAGCAGCACCGCGCCGACGCTCAGGCACAGTGCGCGCAGCACTCTGCGAGCGATCGGGCGAGGTGGCTGTTGCGCCAGGCCGACAAATCCGTCATGCAATTGAATCATCGCGCCACACCCTTTCATTGCGACCGCACGAGTGCAATGACCGACGGTACGTGATCGCGATCGTGGTAGATTTGTGACATGAGTGGAAGGGTGGCAGCTGAACCGTTCGGATCGCTGGATGTCGCGCTCGCTCACGCCAAAAGTCTGCTGCCGAAGGATCCTCGTCTGGCTGCCGAGCAGGCGCTCGAGATCCTGCGCAGCGTGCCCGCCGAGCCGCGCGCGCGACTGATTCTCGGCGCGGCGTATCGTATTACCGGTCGGCTGCAGGCGGCGCTCGAGCTACTCGAACCGCTCGCACGCGAACAGCCGCGCGCGGCGGCGGTGCACCTGGAGCTCGGGGCCGCACTGTGCGAGGCAACGCGCGGGCGCGAGGGCGCCGCCGCGCTGCGCCATGCGCTGCAGCTGCAGGCTGATGCTCCCGATGGGTGGCGTTTGCTCGCCGACCAGCTGGAGGCCCACGGCGATACTGCCGGCGCGGATCAGGCCCGCGCCCGCTACATCAAGGCGGCGACGCGCGACCCACGCCTGATGGATGCCGCTGCAGCGCTGGTTGAAAACGCCCTGCCGCGGGCCGAGGCCCTGCTGCGCGCGCATCTGCAAAGCCACCCGACCGATGTCGCCGCGCTGCGCATGCTGGCCGAAGTCGCCGCGCGCCTGCGGCGTTACGTTGACGCGCAGCAGTTACTCGAGCGCTGCCTCGAGCTCGCCCCGAGCTTTGATGCCGCGCGCTACAACTATGCCGTCGTGCTTAACCGTCAGGTGCAGCCCGCGGCGGCGCTCGCGCAGGTCGAGCAGCTCCTGTCGAAGGAGCCGCGCAACCCGGGCTATCGCAATTTGCAGGCCGCCGTGCTTGCGAATCTCGGCGATTACCAGCTCTCCATCGGCGTCTACGAGGCGGTGCTCAAGGAGTTTCCGCGCCAACCGAAGATCTGGATGAGCTACGGTCATTCGCTGCGCACTGCCGGTCGTGCAGCCGAGGCCATCGCCGCCTACCGGCGCAGCATAGCGATGGAGCCGACACTGGGGGAAGCGTACTGGAGCCTTGCGAACCTCAAGACCTACCAGTTCTCGCAGGCCGACGTGGCTGCGATGCGCAGTGCCCTCGCGCGTGAAGATTTAGGCGACGATGATCGGCTGCACTTTGAATTCGCACTGGGCAAGGCGCTCGAGGATCAGACCCACTACGAGGAGTCCTTCACGCACTACGCGCGCGGCGCCGCGCTGCGACGCAAGGCCCACCCGTACGACGCTGACGACAATCACGCCTACGTGCGCAGCAGTAAGGCGGTGTTCACCCCGGAATTTTTCGCGGCCCGCAGCGCTGCCGGACTCCCCGCGCGCGATCCGATCTTCATCGTGGGACTGCCGCGCGCCGGCTCGACGCTGCTCGAACAGGTGCTCGCCAGCCACTCCCTCGTCGAGGGCACCATGGAGTTGCCGCACATTCCGCAGATCGTCCGCGACATCACCGGACGGCAGGTGCGTCACAGAGACCTCCCGCAGGCGCTCGCGGAGCTGACGCACGACCAGTTGCGCACGTTCGGTGAACGTTATCTCGAGACTACCCGGCCGATGCGCAAAACCGGCGCCCCGTTCTTCATCGACAAGATGCCGAACAACTGCATGTACGTGGGACTGATTCAGCTTATGCTGCCGAACGCCAAGATCATCGACGCACGCCGTCATCCGCTGGGGTGCTGCTTCTCGTGCTTCAAGCAGCATTTCGCGCGCGGCCAGAGTTTTACCTACGCCCTTGAGGATCTCGGCCGCTACTACCACGACTACGTCGAGCTCATGGCTCACTTCGATGGCGTCCTGCCCGGTCGGGTGCATCGGGTCTTCTATGAGGACGTGATCGAGGATACCGAGACGCAGGTGCGGCGGCTGCTCGATTACTGCGGGCTGCCGTTCGAGGAGGCCTGCCTCAGGTTCTACGAGAACGAGCGCGCGGTGCGCACGGCGAGCTCCGAGCAGGTGCGCCGCCCCGTCTTCCGCGAGGGCCTGGACCACTGGCGCCACTACGAGCCCTGGCTTGAGCCCCTGAAGGCGAGCCTCGGCAGCGTCCTCACGTCCTATCCACACGTACCAGTTTCTTTTTGAGTATCAACTCACTTAGCATAAAGCGCCGCCCGCTGAGCACATAAGCAACACAAGGGGTCTCTTCATGACACGTAGCCGAAGACGAAAACTCAGCAGAATTCAGGCACTTAAGCGTCACCCGATCGTGCGGGCCGGCGTCCCCGTTGCTTCGACGCTACTCGCCTCCCTGCAATGGGCCCACGCCCAGGAAGCTGAGACGGGCGCGCTCCAAGAGGTCGTCGTCACGGCGCAGAAACGCGTCGAGAACTTACAGGACGTGCCGATCGCCGTTCAGGTGTTCGACACGAAGACGATCGAGCAGCTGAACGTCACCAACCTTGATGACTACGTGAAGTACTCCCCGAGCGTCGCCTACGTGCGCGGCCAGGGCGAGGGCGGCAACGGCGAACCCGGCAGCTCGCACGTTTACATACGCGGCGTCGTCAGCGGCGGTGACGGCAATCACTCCGGCTCACAGCCCAGCGTCGGCACTTACCTGGACGAGCAGCCGGTCACCACGATCGACGGCACGGTCGATGTGCACATCTACGACGTCCAACGCATCGAGGTCCTCGAAGGGCCGCAGGGCACCTTGTATGGCGCGAGCTCCGAGTCCGGCACCATCCGCATCATCAGCAACAAGCCCGACCCGACCAAATTTGCGGCGGGCTTCGACGTGCAGGGCAACCAGGTCGACCACGGCAGCGCGGGCTGGGAAGCTGAGGGCTTCGTCAATATCCCGCTCAGCTCAATTGCCGCCGTGCGCCTCGTCGGCTGGGACGAGCACGATGGCGGCTACATCAGCAACGTCCCCGGCACAAACGCTAGCGCGTGTATCGTCAACGGTATCCGCACCTTCCCGACCTGGGACGGCCAGCCTTCCCTTTTTCCCGCGGTAACGCCGTGCCCAGCACCCGGCGTGGTGGGCGCCGGCGCCATCAGCAATGCCACCTCAGTGAGGAACAACTACAACCCCGTCGACACCAAAGGTGGCCGCGGTGCCTTAAAGTTCGACCTGGGGGACTGGACGGTGACGCCGAGCATCATGGCCCAGGATCTCACCACCGAGGGCTTCTTCGGCTATGACCCCGCGGTGGGGGACCTGCAGATCGTGCACTTCGGTCCGGAAAGCACGTCCGACTCCTGGTATCAGGCCGCCATGACGGTCGAAGGCAAATTCAGCGACTTCGACCTCGTGTATTCCGGCGGCTACATGAAGCGCACCTCGCACACAGTCGCGGAGTACAGCGACTACTCGGTCTTCTACGATCGCGTGTTCGGTTCGGGTGCCTACTGGGTGGGCAACAACGGCAAGCCGATCATGCCGGAGGAGTTCGTTATCGGCGGGGGCTACTTCGAGAAGTGGAGTCACGAGATTCGCCTGAGCACGCCTGCGGACAAGCCGGTCAGGGCGACCGTCGGTCTCTTTATCCAGCGTCAGCTGCATAACATCTCGCAGCTCTACACCATGCCCGGCTACGGCTACACGAGCGTATTCGGCGGTCAGTACAACCAGCCCACCCCAAATCCGGATGGCTTCGCCAACGCTTTGTCCATTCCCGGCTTCGAGAATGCGATCTGGTTCACCGACGAGCAACGCGTCGACCGCGACAAGGCGGCCTTCGCGCAGGTGACCTGGGACATGACCTCGCAACTGGCCCTGACCGGTGGCATACGGCGCTACAACTACGAAAATTCCCTGCAGGGCTTCTTCGGTTACTCCGCCAACTACTCGAGCCATACCGGGCAATCGCAATGCTTCGCGCCGGCCTCGACCGCGTACGCGCCCTGCACCAATCTGAATGCTTACACGAGCGCCAACGGCTGGGTGCCCCGGATCAACCTGACCTACAAGTACACGCCCGACGTCATGATGTACGCGACGTTTTCGAAAGGCTTCCGGCCGGGCGGCGTTAATCGCGTGAGTACCGGCGGGGGTCCTCCGATCCCCTATGGGGCCGACTATCTGAACAACTACGAAATCGGTTGGAAAACGCAGTGGTTCAACCGTCGTCTGCGCTGGAATGGCGCCTTCTTCCGGGAAGACTGGAAGAACTTCCAGTTCTCCTTCCTCGTACCACCGAGCATCACGGCGATCGCGAACGGCGGCAACGCGCGCATCCTGGGTGTGGAGAACGAGCTGCAATGGGTGGCGACCAACAATCTCACGCTCAGCACCAACTTCACCTTCCTCAATCCCTATCTCACGCAGAACTATTGCGGCATTATCGGAGTGACCAACTGCCCGAATCTGCAGACTCCGTCGTCGTTAAACGGCACGTGGTTCGGCCCGCTCGCACCGCGCGGCACAAACCTGCCGGTGGCCCCGAAGTTCAAGGGCAACGTCGTTGCCCGTTACACCTTCACCCAGATGGCGGACTGGACGCCGTACGGTCAGGCGGCTTTCGTCTATCAGACCCAGACCGCTCCGGTGCTGCTGCAGAACGAAGTGGCGGTCTACGGCGAGCAGCCCGCGTACGGACTGCTCGATCTGACCGCCGGTGTAACGCACAACGGAATGCAGATCGAAGCGTTCGTTTTTAACGCGACCGACAAGCGGGCACAACTGTCGCGCTTCACGGAATCCAACCCGGTCAACGACAATCAGGTGTACGTCCTGCCGGCGCAGCCGCGCACGATCGGACTGAAATTCTCGATGAGGTTCTAAGGCTTCGCCCCGCACTGAGCCGCAAGCTCGCCCGGGAGAACGTAAGGCATCTGGGCCCTGGGGGGCGCCATCCGGCGCCCCCCAGGAAGAGAGATGGGCTTTAGCGGCGGATTGCGGCACATTGTCGGTAAGTGCGCCGCGGTAAGCGCGCGGCCGATCCGGGAGCGCTCTTTTGAATCAGTCCGCCACTGCCGTTGGGGCGGCGGCCGCCGGCCGCACGGCCGTCGGAATTCTCGCCGCCATCAGCTTCTGCCACATGTTGAACGACATGATGCAGTCGCTGCTGCCGGCGATGTATCCGATGCTCAAGGGCTCCTATCAGCTCACGTTCGGTCAGATCGGCTTACTCACCTTCACCTTTCAGTTCACCGCATCGCTGCTGCAGCCGCTGATCGGCGCGTACGCCGACAAGCGTCCGCGGCCGTATTCCCTGGCCTGCGGCATGGCGTTCACCCTGGCGGGGCTGCTGCTGCTGGCGTACGCGCGCAACTACACGGGACTGCTGTGCGGTGCGGCGCTGATCGGCACAGGCTCCTCGGTGTTTCATCCGGAATCCTCCCGCGTGGCGCGCATGGCCTCCGGCGGCCGGCACGGGCTCGCGCAGTCGGTGTTTCAGGTCGGCGGAAGTTTCGGCTCGGCCGCAGGTCCGCTGCTTGCGGCCTTCGTCGTGTTGCCGCACGGGCAGACCAGCGTCGCCTGGTTCTCAGGGGTGGCACTGCTCGGAATGTTCGTGCTGTTCAACGTCGGGCACTGGTACAAGACCCACGGCATCGCGCGCCTCAAGCGAGCCACGAACGAGCGGGCCGCGGCCCCGCGCCGTCATGTCGCCATCGCCATCACCGTGCTGCTCGCGCTCATATTCTCGAAGTACTTCTACCTTGCGAGCCTGACCAGCTACTACACCTTCTATCTCATCGACCACTTCCACGTGTCGGTACGCAACGCGCAGCTGTTGCTCTTTGTATTCCTGGCCGCGGCCGCATTGGGCGGCATGGTGGGCGGACCGCTGGGGGACCGGCTGGGGGCGAAGTACATCATCTGGGCCTCCATCCTCGGAGTCGTGCCCTTTACGCTCCTGCTGCCGCACGCGAATCTCTTCTGGACCGCGCTGCTCACCATACCGATCGGGCTCATCCTCTCGTCCGCCTTCCCGGCGATCGTGGTGTACGCGCAGGATCTGCTGCCGGGCCGTACCGGTACGGTCGCCGGCCTGTTCTTCGGCTTCGCGTTCGGCATGGGCAGCGTCGGCGCCGCCGCCCTCGGGGCGCTCGCGGATCACATCGGCATCACGCTCGTCTACCAGCTGTGTGCCTTCCTGCCCCTCATCGGGCTGCTCGCTGGCTTCCTGCCGGACGTGCACAAGTACCAGGTGCGCCCTGCCCATTGATATGCTGCGGCGGTGAGGATCCTCGCGCGCTCATTGCTGGATGAACTCACCGCCCGGGCGGCGGCGAGTCCGCGCGCGCGTGCGCATCATCCCATTCACACGAGCGCCGAAGACCGGGTGCAGCGCTTCATCGTCGCCGCCCTGCCCGACTCCTACTTCCGCCCGCACCGCCACGCCGCGCGTTCGGAGCTTGCGCTCGTGGTGCGCGGCCGCTTCGATGTCATCACCTTCGATGCCGACGGGCGCGTGCTGGCGCGCTATGCAGTGGGCGATGGTACCCCCGGTATGGCCTATGAGACCCCGCAGGGCACATGGCATACCCTCGTGCCGGGCACTGAGGGGGGCGCGTTCCTCGAGATCAAGGAAGGTCCGTACGATCCGGCCACCGCCGCGGAGTTCGCCACCTGGGCGCCGGCCGAGGGCACGGCGGCGGTGCCGGCCTTTCTTGCGTGGTTGCGTCGTGCGCGCCCCGGAGATCTGCCGCCCGCTTAGCTCGAGGGCACGCTTGGACTAGCGCTCGGGGCTGATCGCCTGGGCTTGCTGTCGCAAGTACCTGCCAAGATCCGCGCCGCTCATGAGGCTCTCGACGTAGCCGAACCCCCCCGCACGTGCTTCCGTGCCGGCGGCGAGCACGCCCGTCATGGCCGCGCGATAGAGCGTCGTGGAGAGGCTGACGCGCTTCACGCCGGCCGCGGCGAGTTCGGCCAGCGAAAAGCACTGGCCGCGCATACCCACCATGAAATTCACCGGCTTCTTGAGCGCTGCGCACACGCGACGCACCGCCTCAAGATCCGGAAGACCCGGGGCAAAGAGCACGTCCGCGCCCGCGCGCTCAAACGCCTGCAGGCGCCGGATGGTGTCGGCCAGATCCGCGCGCTCATGCAGGAAGTTTTCCGCGCGCGCCGTGAGGGTGAATGGAAACGGCGCAGCGCGTGCCGCCTGCACGGCCGCCGTGATCCGCTCGACCGCGTGGTCGAACTCATACAGGGGTGTGCGTGCATCGCCGCTCGCGTCTTCGATCGAGGCGCCGACGAGTCCGCTCGCCGCCGCGAGGCGAATCGTCTCGGCCGCCGCCTCGGGCGCGTGACCGAAACCGTTCTCCAGATCAGCAGCGACCGGCAGCGCAGTGAGGGAGGCGATCAGCGCCGCATGCGCGAGCGCCTCCGCGCGCGTGAGCGCGCCGTCGAGTTTGCCGAGCGTCGCCGCGGCCGCGGAGCTCGAGGTCGCGAGCGCCGCGAAACCGAGTCCGGATATCAGGCCGGCCGAGCCGCCGTCCCAGACGTTGGGAATGACGAATGCACCGGGCGCATCGTGCAGCGCGCGAAAACGCAGCGCCTTCTCGTGTTGGCTGGGCATCGGGAAATCCTCTTCGTTTAGCGCGGCTTTGGCGGCGCCGGCGGGCGCGGCCGACTGTGTCACAATCGCCCGCCGGGAGCCAGATGCGCTACTTCGTCGCGTTCGATTCGCCCTGGCGGGCGCAGGATGCGACGGGTGGCCGTTGCCGCAGGAGCGCGCACGCTGACGCAAGCGCGGCGGGACGCTCCGCCGTCGCGCCTGGGGGTCGCGATGCCTAAACCGACTACCCGGTCATCATCGCCGCCGGCCGCACGAAGTAACACCCGATGGCGATGAGAATGAGATAAGCGAGCAAAATGAACGTCCACCCCATGTTGTGGCGGATGACATCCCCTTCCTTACGCACAAAGCGGCTGGTAGATACCCCGACGCTCGCGGTCTGCGGCGCCACGGGCTTGCCGATCTCAGCGCCGACCGAGTTCAATGTCGGCAGCAGCAACGGTGGTAGTCCGAGCTGCACACCCACCAGCGCCTGGAATTTGCCGAACATGGCGTTAGTAGAGGTATTGGAACCCGACAGAGCGACGCCGATGAAACCGAGTATCGGGGCCACCACCACGAAGGCCGTGCCGATACTGGAGAAGCCTTTGGCGAGCGACGCTGCCATGCCGGAGTAGTTGAAGACGTACGCGAGACCGAAGATGAAGACGCCGACCAGACACGCACCCCACATCTGGTGGTACGTGCGGCGGAAAACCTCCCCCAGCTGAGCGGACTTAAGTCTGCCCAAAGCCAGCAGCAACACCGCGACCAGTACCCACGCCGCCAGGATCGCGCTACCGCCGACAAAGGGCGCGAAGTTAAACACGGCGGTCACATTGCCCTTCTCCGGGCAGCTCGCCGCCAGCGCCGAGCAGGCGACTGCCTGCGCCTTGAACCAGCTGATCTTCGGCAGTGGCGACCAGGGGCCCGTCCATGCGGCGACCACGATCAGCAGCACGGCGAATGGCATCCAGGCCTGCATCACCTGGCCCAGGTTCAGCCCATGTGACTGCGTCTGGCGCGCCGTGGCGGCATCCACCGGTACGCCGCCGTAGCCGAGTACGGTTTTGGGCTGCCAGAACTTAAGCAGCACGAGCAACGCAATGAAGCAAACGATGGCGCCGGTAACATCCGGCAAATAGGGCCCCAGATGCACGGCCACCGGGTACTGGCCGGCGATGTAGCCGAGCGAGCCGACTACGGCGAGCGGCCAGCCCCCCTTCATTCCCTCCTTGCCGGACACCAGGTACAGCAGCACCCACGGCGGCAGCAGCGCGAGCACCGCGACGATGGTGCCGACTGAGCCCGACAACGCCATCAGCGGGTAACCGGTGACGGCCGCGAGTGCAATGATCGGCGCGCCAAGCGCACCGAAAGAAACCGGCGCGTTATTAGCGATCGCCGCCACGCGGATGGCGTTGAGGTCGGAGATGCCCAGCGAGATGAGGATGGGCGCGACCACCGCCCACGGGTAACCAAAGCCCACCAGGCCTTCGAGCAACGCCCCGAACGCCCATGCGAACAGAATGGTCTGCACGCGCACGTCCGTGCTGCCCTGGGCGATCAGCCAACGGCGGAAGTTCTCGAATATGCCGCTCACGCCCAGGGTATTAAAGAGCACCATGCCCCACAGCGTTATCCAATCGACGTTCCAGACACCCGTCGCCGCCCCATAGACGTAAGCGTGCACGCCCGGGTCGAGCGGCATCTTCCAGATCCATAGCGCGAGCAGCAAAGTAATCAGCGAGCCCAGTAACGTCGCCAACCACGCAGGCCAGCGGAACACGGCGAGCATGAACAGCAGGAACACCACAGGAACCAGCGCCACAAGACAGGTGAGCGTGAGGTTGTTGAGCGGGTTCAGGACTTGCGTGAACATTGTTTCTCCCTCGATATGCGGTGCGACGCGCCACCGTCATGGTCCACGTCACGGCCCGCTGATATTTTTGTGCTTGGTTACTTGGCCAGATGTTGACAGCGGCGCCAGCAAGACGCCCTATTTTACCGACATTTCCACTTTTACCTTGCCACCGCTCGCCGGCTTCTGCGGCGCATCGACGATGAACACACGTGCAGGCTCGATCTGACCGTCGGCGAGCAGCGCGTCCTGGATGGCGCGGGCGCGATCCTTGCCAAGCGTAACGAGGTCGGTGTCCGGGACGTCGATGTGGCTGATGAGCGCGGCGTCCAGATCGTTGATGGCCGGCTCGTACGGCGGGGTTTCCTTGCCTTTCGCAGCCTGCACCGCCTGCACCGACTCGGGTAACGGCGCCTCCTTGCCGAGACTCTCGCGGTACTGCTCAAGGAGCAGCTTGTAGTGCTTTTCCGGATCCCCCAGCGCCTCCTCACTCGCAGTTTCCGGGTGTTTTTTGCCCGCACGCGTGCCCGCCACGCGCGCCACGAGCTCATCGCGCAGCCGCGCGGCCGCCAGCTGCGGGCGATCAAGCTCCTTCGAGTACACGATCGGCACATCCAGTTTCAGCTGCGGGCGCTCCTTGAGCGCCTTCACGAGCGCAGCCACTTGTTCCTGGGAGGGCTTGTCGAGTTCGGCGCTGCCCGGTGAGAACTGCACCTCGTTCAGGTGCTCGCCGCCGCCGAACAGGTGACCGAGCAGCGCGAACGGCGCGGTCGCCGCCTTGATGATGAGATTGACGAACGCCTTCCAGATGATGGGTCCAATGCGAAACTTCGGATCGTCGATCGAGCCGGACATGGGCAGATCGATGTCGATCACCCCGTTGCGGTCCTTAAGCAGGGCGACCGCCAGCTTCACCGGTGCATGGATGGCGTCCGGACTGTCCACGCGGTCGCCCAGTTCGAGCTGATCGACGACGAAGTGCTGTTTCGCCTCGAGCTTGCGCTCCTGGATCTTGTACGACACATCGACCGACAGCTTACCCTTGTCGATCTTGTAGCCGACGAAGTGCCCGGAATACGGGTTCACGATGGTCAGGTCGATGTCCTTGAAGCTCATCGTGAGGTCGGTATAGAGCGCCGCCGACAGCAAGTTGGCCTCACCGCCAATGTGCGCGGGCGAATAGCGGTCGACCTTGCCGTTCAATTCAATTTTGGCGCGCGACTTGGGATCCGAAGACAGCCCGGTCACGGCGCCGTTGAGAGTCTGGATGCCGACCGAGAAGCTCGGCTTGATCCACAGGTCCGTGTAGTCGAGCGTGGCGTTGATGAAGCGCACGGTGCCGATCGAGATCGGAAACGCCGCGCCGGAGCTGGGTGCGACGGCGGTCGTTTTGGTTGCCGGCGGCGGCAAGGCGGCCTTCGTCTTGCGCGTCGGGGCTGCGGGCTTTGCGGGCGCCGCGGGCGCGCTCGCGCTCTCTTCCTGTGCCGCGGCAGTATCGGCGGCCGCGGGCGGCGGTCTCGTACCGGCGGGCGTGAGCACCTCTTTGATATTGATGCTGCGATCCGGGCGAATGATCATGCGCGCGTAGAGCTCGGTCGCCGTGATGTTCTTGATGCGCAGACTGGCAGGTTTCGAGGTGTAGGCCAGGTCTGCAACCTTGAAGTCCTTCCAGGTGACGAAGTCGCGTTTTTGCGAGTTATCGACCGTCTTCAGGCCCATCACCTGCGTATTGCCTTTGACCTCGAGGTAGCCGTCGCTGCGGTGCTGCAGGTCAAGACGTGCGCCGAGCGTACCGTTCACGAGCGTCATCGAGGTATAGCGGGACAGATACGGCTGCACGAACGGCAGTGCGAGTGCGCTCGCCTCAACGTGCGCGGTCACATCGCCGCTCTTGGGAGTCACCTGCGCCTTCGCGCTGAGCTTGCCGCTGCCGTTGAGGGTCGAGTCCATCGTCACGTCAAGCACATCATCAGGCCGCGTGTTGAAACCGGCGACGTGCACATTCAACGGGTCGATCGTCAGCGCGAGCGCCGGTTTCACCCCGCGATCCTCAGCGGCAATCTTGAGGCCCTCGATGGCGATGTCCGGCGCCGCCACCGTCCATGGGGTACCCGCGCCACCCCTGCCTTGTGCGTGCCCCGGCGGCGAGGGCTCGGCGGACGCCGAGGACGGTGCGGCGGCAGGGGAACTTGGCGCAAGCTCCAGAAGATTGAGATGTCCCTGCTCGTCCATCCACACCTGCAGGTTGCCGCCGCTGAGTTTCACCTTGCCGACGTCGACGGAGTGCTTGGACAGATCGATGCGGGTCTCTTCGACCTCGATTTTGGCGAGCTTGACGTAATCCTGCGTTGCGGCCTTGGGTTTGATTCCCAGGCCGGTCACGGTGGTGTTGTGCACTACGAGCTCAACGGCGAGCGGACCGGCGCCGCTCGTCAGCTGGTAATTGCCCTTGATGCCGATGACACCGGAATCCAACTCGAAGGGCACGATCGCGCGCACGTAGTCCCAGACGGTGCGCGCCTTGAGGTCAGCGATCTCAAACTCGCCCTGCGAGACCAGCGGTGCCAGCTGCAGCGTCCCGCTCCAGTTGAGACGCTCGCCATCCTCGGACACCGCGTTAAGCGCGTACGAGTTACCCTTATCCTGCGCAGC
The DNA here is from genome assembly GCA_035488075.1 of Steroidobacteraceae bacterium. Lineage (GTDB taxonomy): Bacteria > Pseudomonadota > Gammaproteobacteria > Steroidobacterales > Steroidobacteraceae > 13-2-20CM-66-19. The sequence continues at coordinate 17,173 of DATHLO010000270.1, forward strand.
GACGGTGCTGAAGTTTCGCAGTTCAAACCTGATCGGGTTGAAATCCGCCTTGAACGGCGTAGCCCGCGTGAGATCCTCGAAGGTACTGCTGCCGCCGCTCACCGCCAGACGCCTGATAAAGAGCCGCAGGGGTTTAGAGGGTTGCGGCGGCGGCTTCTGCGGTTGCGCGGGGAAGCCCTTGCCCAGATCGGCAAGATTCAGCTCACCGTCATGGCGGATGAGCGCGCGCACGTACGGCTTGTCCAGCAGAATCTCATGGAAACTGGGCCCCAGGCGCCACAGCGAAGCCAGCTGCAGGTCGACGTGCAGGTGAGCGAAGCTCAGGAGCGTCTTGCCGTCCGCATCCGGCAACGAGACATCGCTGATATCGAGCTTGAGCGTGAACGGGTTGAAGCGGATGTCGCCGATACTCAGCGTACGGCCATAGTGCGTCCTGACGAAGCTTTGGGCACTCGAGCGCGCAAAGTGAGGCACCGCCCAGAAACCGGCCACAGCATAGACGCCGACCAGCCCGAGGATGACGGCGAGTGCGATGAGATAGCGTCGGTAGCGCCCCATATCCCGCTTCCGCTCTTATTGTGCGGACTATGCTAGTTCATCGCTACCAATGCCACCATCTGGAGCTTTACGGTAGCGAAGCGCACGGGCGAGGTTGAGCGCCAGACGTAACATGACAGCGGCGCGGCGGAGGCCGCCCGCAGTCAGGTGGACGGAGGATCTTGAAGGCTTGCTCGGGCGGTCTTCAGCTCATACCAAGACCGCCCGAGCCGCCGTTGCATCAGTCGTCGTGATGCCCGTGCCCTTTGTAGCCCGGTTCGTACTCGGCTGACTTGACGAAATAAACCGGCCGGTTACAGGCGTGATACTCGTGACAATGCTCTTTCCAGTGTTTCGCGTGTCCCGGAGGCACGTGCAGGTAGATCGGTTCCACCGGAGCCGCGCCGACAACCACGGGCGCGGGCTGCACGATGACCGGCTGCGCGTATACGACGGGCGGCGGCGGACGACCACCGAGCGTCACCTGGCCATAAACACCCGGGACGATTTGACCGCTGATCATGGCGTTGACGCTGATGCTCTGGGCGCGCACCAGCGGCACTAGCAGTGCGCAACTCATTGCGGCCAGTAACGCGATACGGATCCTTTTCATGAGTGCTCCTCAGATTCACACACAGCGCGCACTATGCTCAAGCAGGCCCATGAAATAAATCAGCAGCACCGGCGGGCGCCACGAACTGTGACGAGGGTCGCACTAGAGCGGCTCGATGAGGCTCGCATCGTTCGGTAGTTTCGCGCTGTTGACGCGTCGACTGACTTTGTAGGCCAGCATGAGCTCATCCGGATACGGCTTAAGCGTCGCGAGTGCCTCCGGCGCGCTGCCGGTCAGCCACGCGGCGTGATCTGCCTGTGCCAGGATCGCCGGCATGCGCTGTTTCTCGTTGTGCACCTGCGCGAGCAGTCGATTCGCGGGCAGCGTGATAAGAGTGCAGGACAAGACGTGCGAACCGTCGCCGCGCCGCGAGCGGTCCCACAGTCCCGCGACGCCGAACACTTCGCGCTCGTTCAGGCGCACAAAAAACGGATCTTTCGAGCCGTCGGCATTGAGGTGGGGCTCATAGAAGCCGCCCATCACGAGGATGCAGCGCTGGCCGCGCTTCCAGGGATCGCGGTAGCTCGGCGCGCTCTCGATGCGCTCCACCGTGGCGTTGATGGTGGAGGCCTTGAGCGGCACGCCGTTTGACCAATATGGAATCAGCCCCCAGCGCATCATGGCAGCCTCGGGCTCGGCGGACTCGCCTGCGACCACCACGGGCACCTGATCCGTCGGCAACACCCGGTAACTGAGCGGGTACTCCCAGCGCCCGCGCCGAATGCCCATCGCGCGCTCAGCCTTGGCGGCCTGTGCCAGGATGTACTTGCCACACATGCACTTAGCCCGCAGACAGTATGGCGAGCACTTTAGCACTGTGTGGACGCAGGCGAGCTCGCCTGCCCAAACTCGCGCCATGCTGCCGTGGACTGCGATCGAGAAGCTGCGCGATCACTTCGGCGACTATGTCATCGTGGTGACCTGCCGCGCGTGCAAGCACTCGCGCGAAGTGACCCCGGCGTTTCTCGCCCGCCATTGCCGGGGCGGTTGGGATGAACCGATGGCGAGCGTCGTCCGGCGATTCCGTTGCCGCTGCGGGAAAAAATCCGTCGAGGTGCAGCTCGGCTTCAACCGCAAGCCGCGCGGCTGGAGCAAGAACCCCTCCTGAGGGGACGGCCCGCGCCCACGATCAGTGCGTTAGCGGCGGCTTCTCGGCTGTGACAGGGGCGTCCGGGCCCCAGAAATCGCGCTGAATGATCCGGTAGATAGAGGCCGTGAAGCGCTCGGCCTCCACGCGCGTCAGGTGCGACCACTCCGGCAGGTAGTAGCCGCGCAGCTCAGGGTAATCCGCAAAATAAAGTCCGGGCGCATGGGTCGCGGCCAGCAATCCATTCCAGGCGCGCGTGCGCGGATAGAAACGCTCCTCGTACGCCATGTACGGGCCATCACTCGGCAGCCGCACGAACAGCACGCGCACGCCATGCGCGCGCAGCTGCGCGAGCGCCTTGACGGCGCGCACAATCTGCTCCTTCTCCGTCTTGAGCATCTCTTGCGGCGACGGATCGCCCGGGTAGCTGACGAACCCCTCCTCCCAGATGCTGCGCGCGAGCGCGCGGTACTTGGGATCCAGTTCGACCTTGCTCCACAGATAGGCGTCACGGTCGGCCTCGTGCATGGACAGCTTGCGCACATCGGTAAACCAATGTCTGCCCGGGCGCTGCGGCCAGGGCTGTCGCGCCAGCACGGCACGCAGGGCAAAGTCGGCATCGTCAAAGGCGAGGTACGGCTCGATGAAGTTCATCGACAGCCACTGACCGACGCGCTGCGCGGGCGACTGCTTGTGGGCATATTTCGCGACCCCGACGGCAAACCCCCCGCCACTGAAGAACAGTTCCGGCGATACTCCGATAAAAAGCCGACCGGTGAACTTCGGATCGGCCGCCAGATCCTCGACCGCTGTCAGCGGGGAGGTGCCTTCAAAGGAGAGCTGTATCGGAGCGCGCCCCGCGAGTCGCTCCCATACCGGCAGCTGGATATCAAAGTAGGTGCGCGATGAACCGAGCAGCACCGTCGCATCACCCTCGCCCGCATCGATGCGGCGGCGCTGGATGGCCCACAACCCGAACGTATTGCGGATGCCCGGCGTGACGCCGTAGGCGCGCCAGTAGGCTTCCCAGCCGCTCACCAGCAACACCAGGAGCAGGATCGCCCCGGCCAGGATCCAGCCCCAGGGTTGCGCGGGCACCGGTCGCAGCGGCACGGGCTGCGCCACGCCGGGACGGTCGGCGGCGGTCGCGCGCGCGTACGGATCGTGCACGGGATCAGAATTGGAAGTAGATGAATGCATTTCCATCGCCTTGCGCAATGATGATCGCGAAAGCCATCAGCGCCCACACCACCCCCACCAATGATGCCGGTGCGCGTGCCACCACCGCCTCGAGCGTGCGCGAGCGCATCAGCCAGTGCGTGAGAAGAATTCCGCCGACGATCGCCGCAACCGACAGCAGCGTGAAGGTCGGCAGGATCGGGCGGGCGGCGGCGTTCTGACCCACCATGCCGCGCAACACGAGCCACGCCTTACCGAAGGTCTTAGCGCGAAAGAACACCCAGGTCACGTTGACGAGCGTGTAGGTGAGAATTCCGAGCGCCACGAAGGCGAGCGGCCCGGGACGGTAGTGGGCAAACCGGGCGCGCAGCAGCCGTTCCACGGACAGATACACGCCGTGCAGACCGCCCCAGGCCACGAAGGTCCAGTTTGCCCCGTGCCACAAGCCCCCGAGCAGCATCGTGGTCATGAGCGCGACATAGGTGCGGCGGGCACCATGGCGGTTGCCACCGAGCGGAATGTAGAGGTAG
>DATHLO010000271.1:0-2881 GCA_035488075.1 Steroidobacteraceae bacterium
GCACGGGGCGACGGGGCCTGCGATCCAGTACAGCATCGCCGGCTATCTCGGGCGCGGGCTCGAGTACTTATTCGCGCCCATCGGCTTTAACTGGCAGATCTCCATCGCGCTCGTGCCCGGGCTCGCCGCGCGCGAAGTGGCGGTGAGCGCGCTCGGCACGGTGTACGCCATGTCCGGTGCAGGAACGCAGGACGTCGCCGGCGCCCTGATGCCCGTGATCGCGCACAGCTGGACACTCGCCACCGGGCTTTCACTCCTCGCCTGGTATGTATTCGCGCCGCAATGCTTATCGACGCTCGCGGTGGTGCGGCGTGAAACCAACTCCTGGCGCTATCCGCTGTACATGGCCGCCTATCTCTTCGCGCTCGCCTACGCGGGCGCCTTTATCACCTATCGCGTGGCGCTCGCGCTGGGCGCAGGTACGCTCGCATGAGCTTCGTGCTGCAGGTGGTGATCGTCGCGCTGCTAGTGGCGCTGTGCGCGCTCTACAGCATCTGGCGGCTGTTGTCGGCGCGCCTGCGTCTGCGGCTGCTGGACAGGCTCGCAGCGCTGCCGGGGATCGGCAGTGCGGCGTGGTTTGCGGCGCTGCGGGCGGCGGCCTTGTCGAGGTTCGCCGCCGGCTGCGCCGGCTGCGCGCCCACGGCTACGAGCGCGGCGTCCCGGAAACAAACACCTGGTGCACTTCGCCGTTCATGACGCGCTCCTGGTAGCGGCCCTGCGTGTAGGCGGCCACCACGCGGCGCCAGAAGCTGACCGCGCCGGCGTTTCTTAAATACTCGGTGATTTCCCAGCGGCCGGCGAAGCGACTCAGGATCAGCTTCACCGCGGTCTGTCCGATCCCGAGCCGCCGCCGCGGGCGCGTGATGAAGAATTCCGCCATGCGATAGTCGATGCGCGGCTGCGCGGCGGTGGCCAGCGTACGCAGCACGCGCGCGAAGCCGACCGGTTCAGCGCCGCGCACGATCACGAGCGGATAGGTGTTCGGATCTGCGAACCAGTGGGCGATCTGGTCCGGTTCGCGGTGGCCAACTTCCCCCAGGCGCGGGAACAATCCGGTGCCCGGATTCAAATCATCGAGATAGTCGCCGTAGACGCTCTGGATCCACAGACGGTCCGACGGCGCCGCCCGGGCGTCACGCACACTGACTGCCACGACCGACATGGGTCTCTCAATCCATCGTCACGCGGGCGCCACTCCCTGCAAAAGAAACGGCCCGGACAGCTCGCGTAGGGCGAACCGTCCGGGCCGCGTTTTCAGCCGTAAGCGCGAGACTTACTGCTTCGGCGGCGTCGAGCTGTCAGACGCGGCCTTGGCGGCATCGGAGGCAGCCTGACCCGCGGACTGTGCAGCCTGGCCAGCAGAATCGGCGGCAGCGCCGGCCTGCTGGGCAGCAGCGCCTGCGGAGTCAGCAGCGGCGCCTGCCGCCTGTCCGGCCGCAGGAGCGGAATCAGCCGCAGGAGCGGCAGGAGGAGTTGCAGCAGTGCCTGCGGATTCCTGCTTCGCGCAGGCCGTCAGCATCAGCGCGGCAACAAGTGCGCTAAGAGCAAGTTTGGTGTTCATCGATCGGTACCCCGAGAGAAGCAAGAGTTGTATGGATTGGACGACGACCTCATCGGATCGTTCCGCGCCCCGTTCCGGCAGCGGCGGAACGCAAATTCTATATGAAAGCCCGGTACGATGGGAAACTCCGACAGGGGTTGTCTCCGCGAAACGACAGCCCGAGTGCGCTCCAAGTCAACAGGGGTTGAAATCATGTCTGCGTCGCTCACTGCACAGCTCTCGAGCACCTTCGGACCCCACCTTGAGAGCGTCTGCGCACGCACCGCGCGGGCGCTCGAGGCCTGTGGGTTCGGGTCGCTCCTGGTTCATTCCGGGTCGCTTTTGGAGGTGTTCCTGGATGACCGCACCTATCCTTTCGAGGCACACGCCCCCTTCAAGGTCTGGACGCCGCTTAGCGATGCTCCGGACAGTTTCGTGTTCTTTGAGCCCGGCTCGCGGCCGCGCCTGATCCTCAATCAGCCCGAGGACTACTGGTACAAGAGCGCGCAGACGCCCGAAGCCTACTGGGTCGAGCATTTTGATCTGCGCAGCGTGCCGGACCGCGCTGCAGCACGAACGCAGCTGCCGCGGGATCTCTCGCGCACGGCCTACATCGGGGATGCGATCCCGGAGCTCACCGTCTGGGCAGCCGCCGCCATCAACCCGCCCGCCCTCATGCGCCGGCTGGATTATGTCCGGGCGGTGAAGACCCCGTACGAACTTGTGTGCCTGCGCGAGGCGAGCCGGCTCGGCGCGCTCGGTCATGCGGCGGCCGCGCGCGCGTTTCGCGCGGGGGCCTCGGAGTTTGAGATCGAGCTCGCCTTCCTTGAGGCCTGCGGGCTGCGTGAGCAGGAGCTGCCGTACAACCCGATCATCGCGCTCAATGCGTGCGGTGCGGTGCTGCATTACCAGGTGCTCGAGAAGCGCCCGCCACCGGAGCTGTATTCGCTCCTGATCGATGCGGGCGCGGAGTTTGGCGGCTACGCCAGTGACATCACGCGCACCTACGCGGTCGAGGATCCTGACTTCGCCGCACTCATCGCGCGCGTGGACCGCATGCAGCAGGGGCTGTGCGCGCAGGTGCGCGCGGGGGTCGACTGGCGCGACATTCACCTGCGCGCCCATGCGGCAACCGCTGAAGTGCTGCGCGACGCGGATCTGATCCTGTGCGGCGTGGAGGAGGCCCTCGCGACCAACGTTACGAGCGTCTTCCTGCCGCACGGCATCGGGCACCTCCTGGGGCTCGAGGTTCACGACGTCGGCGGCTTCATGGGCTCACCCGAGGGTGAGGATATCGCCCGTCCGGCGGGGCACCCGTACCTGCGCCTCACGCGGGTGCTC
>DATHLO010000272.1:0-2149 GCA_035488075.1 Steroidobacteraceae bacterium
ATCGACGACGAGCACCAGGGGCTGAGCGCCAGCTACGATCCGGCCAAGTTCTACCGGGATCGGCGTCTGTACGCCACACTCGGTTGTCTTGCGCTGGTATGGCTCGTATGGGTGCTCGGTAGCACGAAGCTGCGCATGCCGCCGCCGCGCGCTGCCGCGCCGCGCGAGGAGGACCTGGTGCGCACCACGGGTACGTTCCTGGCGCGGGTGTTGCGGCCGGCGGCAGCTGCCAGGCGTATGTTCGAGTTCTTTTTCCTGCGCCTGCGGGTCAGCCGACGCGCGGCGCCGGATCCGCAATCGCCGTGGGAGTGGCTGGAGCATCACCCGCGAGTGGCGCGCAGCGACATCACACAGCTCAGGGAATGGTATGCGGACGCGTACTCGGATCGACGCGTGCCGCTCACACGCCTGCACAATCTAATCGTCAAAACCGAAAGGCAACTTGCCGCATGAGCACCTCGATACAGCAGCTTGAGGAAGTTCTGACGCAGGAGCTCGGCCGCGTCGTCATCGGTGCTCAGGCGTCCGTGCACGCGCTGGTAATAGCCCTGCTTTCCCGCGGGCACGTGCTGGTGCAGGGCGTACCCGGGCTCGGCAAGACGCTGCTCGCCAAGACCCTCGCACGGGTGCTTGGCGGGGAGTTCAAGCGCATCCAGGGAACCGCTGACCTGATGCCGAGCGACATCATCGGCGTGCACGTATTCGATGAGGCGACCCGCAACTTCGTGTTTCGCCCAGGACCGCTGTTTGCCGACGTGGTGCTCGTCGATGAAATCAACCGCGCAGGCCCCAAGACCCAGTCGGCGCTGCTGGAGGCGATGCAGGAGCGGCAGGTGAGCGTCGAACGGGCGGTACTGCAGTTGCCGGCGGAGTTTCTGGTGCTGGCCACGCAGAACCCGCGTGAGTTCGAGGGGACTTATCCGCTGCCCGAGTCGCAGCTCGACCGCTTCATGCTGCGCATCGACATCGACTACCCCACGCGCGCGGCCGAGGCGCAGGTGCTGGCCCGTTACGGCGACGTACCGGCGGCAGCCGCGGACACTCTTGCCGAGGTCAACGTGCTTGAGCGCTCACTGCTCACCGCTGCACGCAGCGAAGCGCAGCGCATTCATGTCGCCGACGCCCTCAGCGCGTACGTTCTGGACCTCGCCGGCGCGTCGCGCGAGCACAGCCGCCTCACCCTCGGCCTCTCCACGCGCGGCGCGCTGGCCTTGCTGAAAGCCGCACGCGTGAGCGCAGGCCTGCGCGGCGGGGATTTTGTGACACCCGATGATGTGAAGCAGGTGGCAGCGGCGGTGATGGCGCACCGCCTCGTGCTCACCCCCGAAGCCGCCCTGGAAGGTGTCACGGACCTGGATGTCGTGCGTGCGCTGCTCGCCGAGACGCCGGTTCCGCGCTAGCCCATGCATCTCGCCCGACGTGCCTATGTGCTGGTACTGCTGAGCGCGGTGCTCGCGATCATGGGCATCTGGTCGAACGAGGACGAGTATGCCGGGTTGTGGCGGATCCCGGCCGCGCTGCTGCTCCTCGGGCTAGCCGTGGAGAAGTTCCTCGTGAGCCGCTGGCCGGTTGAGGTGCGGGTGGCTACGGCGTCACGCGCTTTTCTCGGCCGGCCGCAGCCGGCGGCTTTTACCTTCGCCAACCCCGGCACGCGCCCGCTGACACTCGAATACGCACCGGCGACTCCGGTCGGTTTCGCACCCCTGCCGGCAATACGCCGCGTCGCCGCGGCGGCGCGCAGCAGCGTAGCTGATGCCGTGACACTCCTGCCCGTGCGTCTCGGGCCACAAGCCTGGCCGGCCTTCCCGGCACGCATGTTGGGCGCGTTCGCGCTCGCCTGGTGGACGATCGCCCTGCGTCCGCAGCAGCAGCAGCTCGTGGCGCCGGATACTCTGCGCGCGCAGGTGCATCCGCGCGGCATGACGGGCGGCGCCCGCGCCCGCCGCATTGCAGGTGCCGGTGGGGAACTGCATCAGCTGCGCCACTACGCGCAGGGGGATCCGCTCAGCCGCATCGACTGGAAGGCCACCGCCCGCACCGGCGCCCTGGTCACGCGCGAGTACAGCGAGGATCAGCACCTGGATGTGCTCGTGGCGATCGATGCCGGACGACTCAGCCGGCTGCGCTGTGGCGACCTTGACCGCTTCGG
>DATHLO010000273.1:0-7728 GCA_035488075.1 Steroidobacteraceae bacterium
CCGCATCGACTGGAAGGCCACCGCCCGCACCGGCGCCCTGGTCACGCGCGAGTACAGCGAGGATCAGCACCTGGATGTGCTCGTGGCGATCGATGCCGGACGACTCAGCCGGCTGCGCTGTGGCGACCTTGACCGCTTCGGTCTGTACGGCAACGTGGCGGCGCGCTTTGCCGAGATCGTCACGCACCATGACGATCGCATCGGACTCATCGTGTACGCCGATCGCGTGCTGGCGGCCTGCCCGCCGGCGCGCGGCCTGGCGGCTGTCAGCCGCTTGCGGCACACGCTTGAAGCGCTCGCCGTGCAGCCGGCAGAATCGGATCCGACCGCCGCGGCTGTGAGCATCCGCAGTCTGCTCAAGCACCGTGCGCTGGTCCTGCTGCTCACCGATCTGGACGATGCCAACGTCGCCCATCAGCTGGTGCGCGCGGTGCGCCTGCTCTCGCCGCCGCACCTGGTGATGGTGGGCGGGGTTCAAAGTGGCGAGATCGCAGCGCTGGCGCAGAGCGAGGCGCGGCAGTGGCAGGACCCGTGGGTGGCACTCGCTGCCGCCGAGCACGCGAGTCGCGCGGCAGGACAGCGCGCGCTCCTGCAACGTCTCGGGGTCCCGGTCGTAGCTGCACCCGCGCCGCGTCTGGAGCAGGAACTTTTTGAGCGTTATGAGGTGCTACGCCGTTTGCGGCGTATTTAGGGCGGTCGTCGCGGTCGGCGGCCGCGGGCCCCAGAGTCGACCCGACAGCAGCGCGAGCATGAACAGCCAGTAGCTCACGCCGATCGCGATGCGCGCGGGCAGCGCAAAGCTCGCATTCGGCGATACGTAACCCTCGATGAATCCGGCGCCCACGAGCAGGACAGCACAGGCGATAAGAACCTGACCTGAGCGCAGCGCCGCGCTGCGGAAGGAAGCGATGCGCCCGAGTTCCCCGGGGCGCACCAGCGCTTCGCCGACCGCCGCACCCGCGGCACCGGAGAGGCACATGACGGACAGCTCCACGCAGCCATGGGCGACTATGAAGCTGAACAGGTCCCCACCGAGGCTGTGCTCGTTCACGAATGCGAATACCGCTCCGAGCATCAGACCGTTCAGACCGAGTATGTAGAGCGTTCCGAGTCCGAACAGGAAGCCCGCACAGTACGCGAACAGGCTGACCACGATATTGTTGGCGAGGATCTGCACCGAGAGCACGGAGGAGGGCACGACATTCAGCAGACCTTCGGTCCAGAGCTTGCCGTGCTCGACGCTCGCGATCAGGTCCGGCGAGGCAAAGAGCGCGATGAGTTCCGGGAAGCGGTGCACGAGGGCGTAGCCGCCCAGGGCGGCGAGCACGAAAATGACCGTGGTCCACAGCAGATACGGGCCGAGCCACACGATCGCCGCCGGGATGTCATCGCGAAACAGCTGTCGCAGCGTGCTCCCCAGCCGCCAGGCGCCGTGATTGAGTGTGGCATGGGTGCGCGCATAGACGCTCTCCAGGTACTCGCGCGTGCGCGAGCGCGGCATGAGAGCACGCGCGCGTGCCAGATCGTGCGCCAGCAGGCGGTAGTCATCCGCCAGGCGCACCGCGTCCGCTGCATCGTCGGTGCGGCCGCGCGCGAGCCGCTCGGTGCGCGCCTCGGCCTGTTGCCACAAGGGCACGCGTCGCAGCAGCGCGGTGCTCAGGGCGTGCTGACGTGCACTCGTGCTCAAGTCGGCACGGTTTCGGGCTGGGCGAGCCGCTCGAGCCGGGCGCGCAGCGCACTGTCTTCGACCCCGCTCAGGTCAGCGCCGACCGTGCCGTAGCGAGTCAGCAGCTGGCGCGCGAGCGCCGCGCGCGCCTCGGCCGTGAGCGTCGGCCAGCGCTGCAGCAGCTCGGCCACGAGCTCAGCCCCGCTCGCATCGAGTGTGCCAACCCGCCTTGCCGCCTGCTGCGTCGTGAGAGCGAGATCCGAGGCGGCGTGTGAGTACACCAGAAGCGTGCCGGCAGCCATGTCCCCGCAGCGCACGTTCTCCCGTGTCAGCACCACGAGCGAGAGCCCCAGGCCATAGAACAGCGGCAGGCTGTCCACGAGGCGGAACACGTTGCGCACCAGCAGTGCCCCGATGCCCGGCGCGCCACCATCACGGCTGACGACGCGCACGCCCGCGGTGCGCTTGCCCGGGGTGTCGCCGCGCAACAGGACCTCGAGCAGCGGGTGGTAGAGGAAGTAGATCGCCAGCGCCGGTGCGACGACCGCGCCGAACCAACGCGCCTCGTTGGTCAGGGGCGGTGTGAGCGAGAGTCGCCCGTTATAAAGGAGTGCCGCACTGGTGTACCAGGCGAGCGCGAGGAGCAACCGGATGTGCCAGTCGATGACGAACGCGTAGGAGCGGGCGCCCGCTCCGGCCAGGGGCAGCGAGACGTCGATCCCGGTAGCACTGTCCACGCTCAGACCGGGCGCGGCCTCGTTCATGCCTCCTCCGAGAGCTGCTCTGCCTGGTACTCCTGCTGCAGAGCCTCGATCAGCTCGTCGAGCTGGCCATCCATGATCTGCTGCAGCTTGTAGAGCGTCAGGTTGATGCGGTGATCAGTGACGCGTCCCTGGGGAAAATTATAGGTGCGGATACGCTCGGAGCGGTCACCGCTGCCCACCTGCAGGCGCCGCGTCTGCGCCTGCTCGCTTTGCTGCTTCTGCTGCTCGGCCGCGAGCAGGCGCGCCTTCAGCAGCGCCATGGCGCGCGAGCGGTTCTTGTGTTGGGAGCGCTCATCCTGGCATTCCACCACGATGCCACTCGGCAGGTGCGTGATGCGTACCGCCGAATCGGTCTTGTTCACGTGCTGGCCGCCGGCACCCGAGGAGCGGTAGGTGTCGATGCGCAGCTCGGCCGGATTGATGGCGATCTGTTCGACTTCATCGAGCTCCGGCAGAATGGCTACCGTGACCGCCGAGGTGTGGATACGGCCCTGCGCTTCGGTGGCCGGCACGCGCTGCACCCGATGCGTGCCCGATTCGAACTTGAGCCGCGAGAATGCGCCCTTGCCGACGATGCGGCTGATGATTTCCTTGTAGCCGCCGTGCTCGCCCGGGCTCTCGCTCAACACCTCGGCGAGCAGTCCCCTGGACTCGGCGTAGCGTGCGTACATGCGATAAAGCTCGCCCGCGAAGATCGCCGCTTCGTCACCGCCGGTACCGGCGCGCACCTCGAGGAAGATATTCTGGTCGTCACGCGGATCCTTGGGCAGAAGCAACTTGCGCAGCTCCCCCTCTTCGGCATCGATCTGGTGTTGCAGGCGCGCGACCTCCTCCTCTCCGAGTGCGCGCATGCCGGCGTCGCCGTCTGCCTGCAGATCGTGGGCCGCGGCGAGGTCACGTTCTAGCCTATGGTAGCTGCCATAACGTTCCGCCAGCGGCTGCAGACGGGCATATTCCATCGACAGTTCACGGAACTGCTGCGAGCCGCCGGCGACCTCGTCGGTGCTCAAGAGCCGGCCGACCTCCTCAAAACGATCGGACAGCTTCTGTAAACGTTGTCGGATGGATTCCTTCATGAGTCACTGCGGGCGCGCATTCTGCGGGTGTCGGTACTTTGTGACAAGTTGCGCAATGCGCGCCCCCCGTCCACGGTCTATAGTGACCGAGAGTATGATCAAGCGTGTGCGTAACTTAATCATCCCGCTCCTGTGCGCCAGCATGCTGGCGGCCTGTGCGGCGACCCACCCGGCCGACAAGAAACCGGCGGCGGCGGCGGCGGCGCCCGCGAGCAACGTCACGGCCCTGACCGTGGCGGCCGAAGCTGCGCTCAAGCGCGGGGATTGCCGCGAGGCCTCCGAATCGTACGCGAAGGCTGCGGCGACCGGCGACGCGCAGCTCGCGCGCCGTGCCACCCAGGTCGCGATGGCGTGCGAACACCTGCCGGCCGCTTGGCAGGCCGCTACCCGCTGGCGTTCGCTCGCGCCGACGGACCGCGAGGCAAATGCGCTGTACGCAGCCATCGCGCTCAAGCTCTATCGCACCGGCGATGCGCGCGGGGCCATCCACGAGTTCTGGCGCGTGGAAGAACAGATGAATGCCGCAGCGGCGGCGTCCAAGGGAGCGGGCGACAACGCCACGCCGGTCACGCCGCACAAATCCGAGGAGCGCACGGCGCGCAGCATGACCGAGCTTACGGCACTGCTGCTGGAAGAATCGGACGCCTCAGCGGTGCTGATCGCGATGAGCGGCGCGCTCGAGCCGAACGCGAATTCCACTGACACTCTTACGCTTCTCGGGGAGCTGGCACTGGCCGCTTACGACGGTGATCGCGCCGCGCGCTACGCACAGCAGGCGCTGCAGCACGATCCGCAGGATCTTTCGGCGCTGCGCATCCTGGCGCGCGCCTACGTCATGCAAGGAGATGCCTCGCAGGCACTGGCAACCGCGCGCAAGGCGAAAACCGATGATGCGCAGCGCGGTGGCCTGGAGCTCGCCGAGATTCTCGCCTCTCTCGACCGCAGCGAGGAAGCGCACCAGGAGCTCGAGCGGTTGCGCGCCAGCGGCGCGCCGCACGCGGAGATCGACCGGCGGCTGGCGCTCCTCGCCTTCAATTCCGGTGACTACAAGGAAGCCAAGCAGCGCTTCAGCGATCTGCTCTCGAGCGGCGAGGGCAACGATGGCGCGCAGCTGTACCTGGCAGACATTGCGCTGCGCGACGGAGACCCGGACGCCGCATTGGCCGCCTATCGAAGACTGTATGACTCCTCCGTCGCCCTGTCGGCGCGCTCGCGCGCCGCCTCACTGCTGCTCGACCGGCACTCGCGTACCGAGGCGCTGGCGCTGCTGGATGACTATGCCGCCGATCACCCCGAGGATGAACTGGACCTGACGCTCGCCAAGGCGCGTCTGCTGGCCGACCATGGCGAAGCCGACACCGGACTTGCGATACTGAGCGCGGAGCTCGAGCGGCATCCGCAGCATCCGTCCATCGAGTACGACCGCGCGGTCATTCTCGAGCAGGCCGGGCACGTGCATGAGTCGGTCGAAGCCCTGGAGCGCATGCTGGAGCAACGTCCCGACGATCCAACACTCCTGAACGCACTCGGCTATACGCTCGCGGATCATTCGCTCGAACTGCCCCACGCCGAGATCCTGATCCGCCGCGCGCTCACGGTCATGCCGGACAGCCCCGCGGCGCTCGACAGCCTGGGCTGGGTGCGCTTCCGCGCCGGCGATATGAAGGGCGCGACGAGTACCCTCGAGCGCGCTTACTCGCTCGGCCACGACGCGGAGATCGCGGCCCATTGGGGCGAGGCGTTGTGGGTAAGCGGCAATAAGAGCGAGGCGCGCCGCGTATGGGCCGCGGCATTGGCGCGTGACCCGGAGTCGAAACCGCTGAAGGCTACGATCGAACGGTTCCTGCCCGATGCGCACTAGGTCGCTGTGGGTCGGCGCGCTGCTGGCCCTCGCGACACTCGCCGGCTGCCGCACCCTCCCGCCGCCGCCGCTGGCGGCCTCCGCCCCCTGGCAGGAGCGGCGCCCGCAGTTGCAGGCGCTGCAGCACTTCCAGCTCAAGGGTCGCGTCGCCCTTTCCGCGGGCACCAACGGCTTCAACGCGAATCTGCGCTGGTTCCAGGACGGCCCCCGCTCGCAGCTCGCGCTTGAGGGTCCGCTCGGCGTGGGCGGCATGCAGATCAGCGCCAACGGCGACGATCTGGACATCATCAACGCGCACGGCGAGCACATTACGAGCGCCGCCGCCCATGCAGAGCTGAGCGCCCGGCTGGGCTTCGACATTCCGCTGCCCAGCCTGCGTTACTGGGTGCTCGGCGTGCCCGATCCGGCCCAGCCCGCGCAGGAGTCACTGGACCCCGTGCAACAGCGTCTGGCAGGTCTCACCCAGGATGGCTGGCACATCGCCTACGGCGAATACGTCGCGACGGCCGGGGAGACGCTGCCGGCACGGCTGACGCTCGAGCGCGATGCGGTACGCGTGCGACTCCTGGTGGAGGACTGGCAGCTGTGAGGAGTGCTTCCAGTGCCTCGCGCCCATCCGCGGCGCCGACGCACTGGCCCGCCCCCGCGAAGCTCAATCTCTTCCTGCACGTGACCGGGCGGCGCGCCGATGGCTACCACGAGCTACAGACCCTCTTTCAGCTGATCGACCTGTGCGACGACCTCGTCCTCAGCGTGCGCGCGGATGGAGTCATCGAGCGCACGGCTGGACCTGAAGGCGTTGAGCCTAAGACGGATCTGGCCGTGCGGGCGGCGCGCGCGCTCAAGGCGGCCACCGGAACGGCGCTCGGCGCGAGCATCCAGGTGCGCAAACGTATCCCCCTGGGTGGGGGGCTCGGGGGCGGCAGCTCCGATGCAGCCACGGTGCTGGTGGCATTGAATGAACTGTGGGAGTGCCGCCTGCCGCCCGGGGAGCTGACGGCACTTGGCTTGTCACTCGGCGCGGATGTCCCTGTATTCATTGGAGGTTCTTCCGCCTGGGGCGAAGGGGTCGGGGAGCGGCTGACCCCCGTCGCGCTGCCTGAGGCGTGGTATGTCATCGTGCATCCCGGGGTCACGGTGAGCACGGCCGGCGTGTTCCAGAGCCCTGAATTGACACGAAATTCCCCTCTCATCACAATACGCGCCTTTTTCGAGGCGGGGGGCCGTAACGACTGCGAGCCGGTGGTGCGCGCGCGCTTCCCTGAGGTGGCGGAGGCGATGCAGTGGCTCGGGCGCTACGCGCCCGCACGCCTCAGCGGTACCGGCTCCTGCGTTTTCGCCGCGTGTGCGAGCGCCATCGAGGCGGAACGCCTCGCGGCGCGGGTGCCGGATCACTGGCCCAGCTACGTCGCGCGCGGCCTGAATACCTCGCCCCTGCAGGAGCGTCTCAAGCACGGGCGGCAAGACTGAGGCGGCTGTAAGATGCGCGCCCGCACGCTTTTCTGCGCGGGATGCACAGATGCTGGGGTGTCGCCAAGTGGTAAGGCAGCGGGTTTTGATCCCGCCATTCGGAGGTTCGAATCCTTCCACCCCAGCCAGTTCCTGGGGCCGGCGCGCGAGCGCGGGCGAGGCGGATGAGGGCAGGCGGAAGGCGCGCGCATAAAGAGTATGAGTACGAGCGATACACTGGCTGTGTTTGCGGGCAATGCGAATCCGGCCCTGGCGCTGGACATCGCCAAGCACCTGCAGCAACCGCTCGGACGGGCTTACGTCGGGCGCTTCAGCGACGGTGAGGTCAACGTCGAGCTGATGGAGAACGTGCGCGGACGCGACGTCTTCATCCTGCAGTCGACGTGTCCGCCGGCGAACGACAGCCTGATGGAGCTTTTGGTGATGGTGGACGCGTGCCGGCGTGCGTCCGCGGCGCGCATCACGGCGGTGGTGCCGTACTTCGGCTACTCGCGCCAGGATCGTCGCCCGCGCGCCACGCGCTCGGCGATCACCGCCAAGCTCGTCGCCAACATGGTATCGAGCGCGGGGGTGAACCGGCTGCTGACGGTGGACCTGCACTCGGATCAGATTCAGGGTTTTTTCGATATCCCGGTGGACAACGTGTACGCCTCACCGGTGCTGCTCGGCGAGGCCTGGAAGCAGGCATACAAGGACGTGATCGTCGTGTCGCCGGACGTCGGCGGCGTGGCGCGTGCGCGCGCCTTCGCCAAACGCCTCGACGATGCAGAGCTGGCGATCATCGACAAGCGCCGCCCGCGGCCGAACGAGTCGAAAGTGATGAATATCATCGGCGAGGTCGAGGGCCGCACCTGCATGCTGGTGGATGACATGGTCGACACGGCCGGCACG
>DATHLO010000274.1:0-4172 GCA_035488075.1 Steroidobacteraceae bacterium
CCGTGCGATCCGTGACGTGGCCAAATTCCAGCGCCGTGAACGTCACATCGACGTTGAGACCGCGCTCGCGCAGCGCCGTACCGAATCCGGCCGCTACGAAGTCCTCCGGTCCGGTGTAGGCCGCCGGCAACATCAGCAGCTGCAGCGGCGCGGTGTGGCCGGCGCGGGCGGCTTCGTGAATGGTGCGCATCAGGGGATATGCTCCGGTGCGGCACGCTCGGAGAGTATCGCGGCGAACAGCAGGGCAAGGAAGGCTCCGGGGGCGACGGTGGAGCCCAGGTCCGAGAGCACCGGCACGCGCGAGAAGGCAAGCACGCCGAAGGCCAGCACCGTGGCGGTGTTGGCGAGAAGGAGCGAGGTAAGCGTCAGGGACACCGAGCCTTCCTGGGGCGACTGGGCGCTGCGATCGAAGAAGAGCGCGTAGTTCGAGCCCACCGCGACGATGAGGAGCATTCCGACCAGATGCAGGATGGTGAGCGAATGGCCGGAGGCGATGAGCAATCCTGCGACCGCGATGACCGCGAGCGCCAGCGGCGCGAGCACGCGCATGACGCGCACGGCTGAGCGCAGCATCGCCCCGAGCAGCAGCACGATCGCGGCGAACCCCAGCAGTGACAGCTCGATCGCCTGCTTGAGGTAGCCGAGATACAGACGGTTGGTCTCGCCCTTCAGGTCCAGGAGCACCCCGTGCTCGTTGCCGGCTCCGATCGCCTGGCGAACCTGCGCTGCCGCCTCATCCGAAAGATCGACGGAGCCGGCGGCGGCGATCGGCAGGAGGGCGGAGTAACCGCCAGAGGTGGGCACCAGCAGCGCATCAACGGCCGCCGCAAACGAGGTGCCCTCAAGGTCGGCGCGCCGCAGCAGGGCGGTGGTGCGCGCCTGTTCGACCTCGGCGAGGAAGGGTTGCAGCACCGCCTCGCTGACCGGCAGGCCGACCAGCGCCTCGCCAAGGCGCGTCTGCAACTGCGGCGCCGGCGGCAGCGAGTGCTGGCGGGCGCGCTGCAGGCCCTCGCTCGGCAGGTAACGGCTGGCGGAATCGAAGCCTGCGATCACGCCCGTATCCACCAGCGGCCTCAGGCGCTGTCCGAGACTCTCCGCGGCCGCCAGCGCGGCCTCGGGCTGCCGTGCGCTCGTGAGCACCATGTAGCGCACGTCCGGCGCGCCCAAATCCGCACTCAGTTGCTCGGCGAAGTCCTGCTCGGCGGCGGGGACGGGGCTCAGCGCTGCGAGATCATGGCTGAGGAGCGCGCCGCGATGCAGCACCAGGATCACCCCGGCCACCAGGGGGATCAGCACGAGCGCCGCACGCACACGCCGCAGTTGCTGCAGAACCCGCAGCAGCCAGGCCCCCGGGGCCCGCAGGTCGCGCGTCGCAAGACTGGCCGGCAGCCACGCGGGCAGTACGTAGCGGGTGGTGAGGGCGGCGGCGGTGAGACCTGCGACGGAATAAAGCCCCAGCTGCGCCAGCCCCTGAAAATCTGAGGGCAAGAGTGCGGCGAACCCGGCGATGGAGGTGAGCGCACCCAGGCGGATCGTCGGCCAGACGCTCTGGCGCCAATCGCCGCCCGCGTGGCTTGTGCCCTGCACGAACAGATAGATCGAATAGTCGACCGCTTCGCCGATCAGCGTGACCCCAAAGCCGAGGGTAAGGCCGTGCACCGCCGGAAAGCCGAGTGCCACGGCGGCCACACCGGTGAGCGCACCCGCGGCTACGGGCACGAGCCCGAGCAGCAGCGCGCTCACGGAGCGGTACGCGAACAGGAGCAAGAGTGAGATGAAGAGCGCGCTTAAGCCCGAGAGGCGCACGACCTCGCCCTCGATCAGCGCGCGCGAGGCCACCGCAAACACCGGCGGCCCGCTCAGGCGCAGCGTGAGAGCGGCGCGCTCCTGCGGCGGCAGCGCTGCGCGCGCCGCCGCAAACGCCTCGCGCACCTTGGCGCAGGCGGCTTCCTCCGCATCCGTATCGGCGCCCGGTGCGCGTGTCTGCAGCACCAGGAGCGCCTGCGCACCGTCGCGCGAACTCCATACGCCCTCGCTCGAGCGCGGCGTGCGCTCGCTCCCAATGGCATCCAGGATCGTGAGCAGCTCCCCGGTCGGATCGTGCGCGAACAGGGGTTTCAGCAACGGACCTTCGGAGGAGGCGAGTGCCTGGAGGGAGCGGACGATGGCCTCGTGCAGTCCCGGGACCGTGAAGTGCGCCGGCGTTACTGCCTCACTCAGGAGATAGCGGTGCTGGAATAGAAAGGCGCGATCGCGCTCGAGCGTCTGCGCCTCCCCGTTACTGACGCTCGCGAAGGCGGGATCCGTGCGCAGTGCGCGCCCCAGCGCCATCGAGACGCGCGCGCGCGCGCCGGCGTCCGCGCCACCGATGGCCACGAGGATGAGACGCGCGGCGGGTCCCTCGCGCAGCTGTTCGACCAGCAGCTGCTGCGTGGCCGTGGGTGAGCGGGGCAGGAAGGCGGACAGATCCGCGCTGTAGTGGGCACGCGCGGCGATGAGGGCGGCCACGAGGGCGAAGAGCACGAAGAGCGCCGTGCTGCGAAGACCGGCGCGGTTCATGGAGTGATTTCAGGTCCGATCGTGATGAGCGAGCGGTCGCCGTCACTCTGACGGATGACGACGCTGTGCAGCACATCGCGTTCGCCCTCGATCGTGATGTCTTTGACCGTGTGCGCGAGCGCCGGATCTTTCGGCGTGAGGTGCAACGTCCAGTGCGCCAGCTCGCCCTGAAAATCGATGCTGAAGTAGCGCTCGAGTGCGGCCGCATCGCCGGCGAGGGTGGCGCGGATGCTCTCCACGAACGGCACGACCTGCGGGTAGGCGGACAGCTCGAGCACGTGCCGGTGCGGCCCGCGCTGCGCCGTGAGGATGCCGTGATCGAGCAGCAGGGATTCCGCGCGCGGGGTGAGCGTGCGCTTCTCGAGCCGATCGGGCGCGTCGTAAAAAAGCTCCCCCGAGGAACGCAGCGGCTCCTTGAGCATGGCCATCTCATGCACTTCCGTGAACGGGGCATGCCCGTGGCGGCGCGCCGCAAGCAGTGCGAGCACCTGCGCGAAGGCCGGGTCGGCCTGGGCTGAAGGGGCGGCGGCTGCGGCGGCGAACGCCAAAAAGGGGTCCAGGCACAGCAGCGTAAGCGCGCCAGCGAGGCCAGCGGCGCGCGCACTCACGCAGGCCCTGCGCGCGAGGGCTCATCCGGCGCTCGAGCGCCGTGCCAGAAGTCGTAGAAGTTGAACCAGTTGTAGGGGTCCGAGCGGCAGTACTCTTCCAGGAGCTGTGCATAACGCTCGACGCCCTCGCGCACCGCCGCCTCGCGTCCCTGCGGGCAGGGCTGCGAGAAGTCTGCGATCTGGCGGAATACCGCGTGATAGCGATTGCCGCCGCGGTAGAGGCCCGTCATAAAGATGACCGGACGCCGCAAAGCGGCCGCGACGCGCATGGGACCAGAAGGAAAGAGGGCGGGGGCGCCGAGGAAGGGCACGATCTGCGCGGGCGCATCGCCAATGGTGCGATCCGCCAGCATGCCCACGAACTTGCCCTCCTCCAGGCTGTCGCGGATGCGCAGCATCGCCTCCAGATGCCCGAGCGGGATGATCTCGGGCGCACGCGGAGCATCGATGGCGTTGAAGACCGACATGAGCAGGCCGGCCTGCGCATCGTACATCGCCATCGCCACTTTCACGCCAGCGCGCCGGCCACCGACCGAGCTTACGAGCGCGAAGCTGCCCAGGTGTGAGCCCAGGAGAAACACCCCCTTGTCGCCGCGCGCCAAGGTGTCGAGCATCAGCGCATCGCCTTCGCTCGAGACCTCGAAGAGCTCGTCACGCCCCTTCAGCAAATACAGCCGATCGAGAACGGTGCTGGCAAAGGCGTAGATCTGCCGGTAGCGATCGGCTGCGGTGGGCTCCCGGCCGAGCACGCGGCGCAGGTAATCGCGCGCCCAGTGCCGCGCGGTCGGCGCAAAGACGAAGAAGTAAGCCGCGATCAGGTGCAGCCCGAGGCGCGCGAGGGGGCGCCCGATGCGCAGCGCAAGGAAGACGCCGAGCGCGACGAGCGTCGCGCTACCGCGCTCGCGGTTTTGCGCCCATTGAGCGGAGTCCGCACGCACCCGCGCGAACGGTGTATCAGCGGGTTCGCTCGCCATCGCCGGAGGCCTCCATGGCCGGTAACAGTAC
>DATHLO010000275.1:0-9519 GCA_035488075.1 Steroidobacteraceae bacterium
TTCAGCTGCCGATCGGTAAAGGGCTTGTTGAGAAAGCCGTTGGCACCCTTTTCCATGGCCTCGACCGCGGTCGCCTTGTCGGCCAGCGCCGAGACCACGAGGATGCGCACGGCCGGCTTCAACGCCACGAGCTTGCCGATACATTCGATGCCGTCCATGCGCGGCATGGTCAGATCCATGGTGACGACGTCCGGGTCGGTCTTCTTGAACAACTCGAGCGCTTCTTCCCCGTTGCCGGCCGTACCCACCAGCTGCAACTCCTCGAACTGCTGCGAGCGCTCGATGCGCCGGCGCATGATGTTCGAGTCGTCCACGATCATCAGCTTGTAGGCGCGTTTACCGTTCATCGCAGGTCCGTTGGTTGCCATGGGGCCTCGCCGCGCCGCTTACGCGACCGCCGTGCTGCCGACCGCCTCGGGCGCGGGCAGTACGATCTTGAAGCGGGTGAACTTACCCGGATGGGTACTGACGCCGATCTTGCCGCCGAGGCTGTAGACACTGCGCGCCACGACGTCCATGCCCACCCCGCGGCCGGCATCCATCGACACGTCACCCTGGGTGGAGAAGCCCGGACGGAAGATGAGCGCCATGGTGGAGCGCGTATCCATGAGCGAGGCTTCCTGCTCGGTGATCAGCTGCTGACGCACGGCCGCCGCCTTGAGCGAGTCCGGCGCGATGCCCGCACCGTCGTCCTCGAAGATCAGCTCGTAGCCGTCGCCGGCCTTGCGGAAGTCGACCTGCACCACCCCGGGGATCTCCTTGCCCTGCGCGCGGCGCACTTCCGGCGCCTCGATGCCGTGCACGGCGGCGTTGCGCAGCATCTGGATGAGACAGTCCTTGATCGTGGCGCTGTAGGCGCTGGGCACTTCGGCGAGCCCGCTCAGGGAGAGGCGGAAGCGCTTCGCGTGATCCTGCGCGAGCCGCTCGGCCATCGCGTGCAGGGCCGGGGACAGATCCTCGACCGCCCGCGGCGGGGACGGCCGCTCGGGCGGCACCGTTACCGTTCGTGCTGCAGGAGCGCTAGCCGAGCGCGGCGCCGCATCCGGGGCCGTCCCCGCCGGTGCGGCGCTCGCCGGAGCGTCCTTGAGCGTCGTCAGGCGCGCGGCCATCTCACGCACGCTGCGCAGATGGGCGAGCAGATCATCGAGCTTGAGCACCAGCGGCAGGAAGTCGTTGCCGGAGAGCTCCGGACGCTTCTTGTAGTCGCTCACCATGTCCTCGAGTGCATGGACGCGGCTGGCGATGCTCTTCAGATTGAGCACCGAGGCCTCCCCCTTGATCGAGTGCAGTTCGCGGAACAGCCCGGTGAGATTCTTGCGAAACTCCGCATCGGTGCGGGCCGGCTCCTTGAGGATCGTGTTGACGAGCTTCAGCCCCGTCTCGGCGCTGTCGAGGAAGGACAGCAACTGCAGCGGATCCACGTGCATCATGCCGAGCATCATGTCCAGCTGCGCGTTGGCGTTCTCCTGTGAGTCGTGCAGCTCGCGGGCGAGCAGTACGCTTGAGGTGATGTCGCCCACCGAGCACAGCACGTGCTTGATGCCCTCCGGCCCCATGACGCGGTGGAAGTCGAACTGCAGGTAACGGGTTTCCTTGCCGCCGTGCCCGTTGTCCATCGTGATCTCGAGCTGCCCGAGCGGGTTGATGCTCTTCATCAGGTTCTCGTGGGCACGGTCACCCCAAAGAAGCTTGATGTACTTGGTGGCGGTGGCGAGCGTTGCCTTGGGCACCAGGTCCTGCAGCAGCTCCTCAAAGGACAGGCCGGCGAAATCATTGCGGCTGAACATGCGCGCGAGCGCATCCGACCATACCGAGCCGATACGATAGTTGGCATCCAGGAGGAAGAAGCCTTCGCGCACGGTCTTGAGAATGTCGCGCGTCTGCTCCTGGGCGTCGCGGGCGGCGCGCTCGTGCCGGGCGCGGGTGATCTGGAAGTAGGCGGCCGCGGCGGCGAGCACCAGGGCGGCGAGCACGCCGGTGGCGAGCAGGCCGCGCAGGCGCCCGGCGGCCTCCGAGGAGGTGCGCTGCAGCGTGGCGGCGAGGTTCGAGAGCTGCGCCTGCAGCGGCCGCGCGTTTTCACTGGCAAAGAGCTGGGCGCGCTTGACCTCGGCGTAGTGTTCGCGACCCTCGCGCGAGAGCGCGCTGCCGCCGCTGTCGGAGTCCACGTACGGCTGGCCGCTGAAGGAGGTCACCGGCTCGAGCACCGGCTGGTACTGGTGCCACAGCAGCAGCGCGCGGCCGAGCTGGGGCGAATCCATGTCGCCGCTGGCGTTGATCAGCCGCAGCTCCTGGTCGAAGTGCTTTACCGTGCTTTGCAGGTCGGCGAGCGCCTGACCGGAGTAGGCGCGTATCTCCAGACGGTCACGCAGCGAATTTAACTGGTGCGCGATCTCTTCGGGGTAAGTCTGCAGCGTGCTCGCCGCCTGCAGCGCGCTGATGTCGGCGCGCATGTGCGTCGCCAGCCGGAATCCCACGATGAGCACCGCGCCCATCACCAGGGTCAGCGCCGTGCCGATGCCAGCGGTGACGAGTTGACGGCGGCGCTCAGTGCCAGCGAGGCTCATGGTGCGGATTCTCCTGTTCTACTTGGGCAGCTCGAAACGCACCAGCGTCTTCACCGGCACCTCGACCGCGGTGCCGTTGACGATGAGCGGCGCGTAGCGCCAGTGCTTGATGGCGGTGAGCGCGGCGCGGTCGAAGACCCCGGGCGGCGTAGCTTCGATCACATGAATGTCGCGCGGCTCACCGTTGACATCCACGGTGAACTGCACGGTCACCGAACCCGCCACGTGCTGCGCGAGCGCGCTCTCAGGATAGTCCGGCGGCGTCGTGCGCAGGCGTTTGAGGCTCGCGGCGAGCGTCGCCGCATCCGGCATGCCGGCATTCTTGGGGGCCGCCTGCTGCTGCACGGCCTGCAGATCCTTCGGGTCGGCGCCCCAGCGCCGCGCCTGGGCGAGGTCGGCATCCGCAGGCTTGCCGGCCGCCACCGCGGTGCGCGCACGGTCGAGGAACTTGGCGGCAAGTTCGTGGCCCGCATCGGCGAGCGCCGGGTTGTTCGGATCGCTCGCCTGCAGCTGCGTCAGGTAGAAGGCCGCACTGTCCTGCGCCGGATCGCTCAGGCGGCCGTCGCGCATGCGATCGCGCGCGGCCTGCAGGTTGCGCTCGCTCTCGGCCTGCGTCGCCTTGAGCCGGCTGCTCGTCAAGTCGCGCTGAAAGGCGCTGATGTCGGCGGCTTTCATGCCGGCGCCACGCGCCTCGCTCAGCCAGCGCTCCTCGTCCGCGGTGTTCTTCGCCAGCGCCGCCTCGCGCGCCTTGCGCAGGTAGGCGCTGCCCAGGTCGTGCAGGGTGTGCTGGGTGGTGGGATTCGCCGGCGCGGCCGTGAGCAGCTGCGCCATGTAGCTCTTGGCGCTGTCGTCCGGATCGGTCAGTTTGCCGTCGCGGATGCGATCGGCGATGAGCCCGGCAAGACGGGTGACCTTGGCATCCTCGGCGTGCCGGGCGATGTCGGCGCGCCACTTGGCCAGCTGCTCCGGGGTGCTCGTGCCCGCCTGCTGCGCCTGGTGCAGCAGCGCTGCGGCGCGCTCCACGGTGCCGTCCGCGAGTGCCTTGGCGATCTCGGCCGAATACAGGCGCTGCTCGAAGCCCGGCACGCGCCCATCCTGGGGCGTCGCGGCCTTGAAGTTCGCCAGCGTCTGCGCAGCCTCATCGAAGCGCGCGCCGCTCAGGGCCTCATCGAAGCGTCCGGCCAGCACCGCGGCCACGCGCTGCAGGCCATCGCGCGCCTCGGCATTGCCGCCATCGGCGGCGGCGGCCGAACGATAATAAAGAAGTGCATTGTCCCCGCTGGGCTCGGTGAAGCGCCGCTCGTGCATGGCGAGGCGCGCCTTCTCCAGCAGCTCATCGACCTTACCCTCCACGATGGAGGTGTCGGCGAGCGCTGCGGGCGCGGCCTCCGCAGCCGGCGCGCCGCTCGGTGGCGCCGTGGCCGCTGCCGGTGCGCTCGGCCCGGATGATGCGCCCGCCGCGGCGGGCGCGGCCGGCGCGTTGCTGCGCGTGAAGTACCAGAAACCACCGCCGGCCGCCGCCAGTGCCGTCAGCGCCGCTGCCGCGAGCAGCAATTTGGATTTGCCATCCGGGCCTTCGCGGCCGCTGTCGCTCGCGGACGCCGAGGGTGCGCGAAACGCGCCGATGCTCAGATCCCCGGCCGCGGCAGTGCGGGGCGGCGCAGCGGCGGCGCGTGCGGCGAGCGCCTCGGCGATCGCGCCTTCGAATACGGCCCGTGTCTTGCGCGGATCCACCGGCGTGGGCAGCACCGCGAATACCTTGCTGCCCTTTAAGGCGGCGCCCACCTGCTTCTCGGCCGCGCCTTCGGCGAACACCAGCACGAGCGTACGCGGCGCGCGCGCGGCGGCCGCATCGACCGCGGCGCGCAGGTTCGGCACCGCGCGCGCATCGATGACCAGCAGCTGGGCGCGCTTACCGCTGGCGAGGCCTTCGAGTGCGGCCTCCAGGGTATCCACCGGGCGCACGGCGGCCTGCCCATCGAGCGTCTCGCCGAGCTCGAGCAGAAAGTCGTCGCGCGTGGTGACGGCGGTGACGTCGACCGCAGGCTGCGAGCTGGCGCTCGCGGATGTCTGCGGCGCAGCATCGGTGCTGCGCGGGGCGGTCGACGGTGCACTGGCCACTGGGCGTCTCCAACAAGAGCGTTCGTCGGCTTCACTGCGGCGAATTCTGCCGTTCGCGCAAGCGGGCGCACGCGCCCGACCCAAAGCTACGGTCGGTGCGCGCAAAGTCCCGCCGTTGCAGGATATGTAGCCTCTGAAGCAGCGCAGTGCGTCAGTTCACAATAACGACAGGCGTCGTCGGGAGCGTGCGACGTGCGTCGCCAAACCTTTGAAGCACTGCTCGGTTTGCGAACGCGCGCTGCGCGGCTGGCACGCCCGGTGCGTAGCGTCCGCCGCGCAGCCGCAGGCGCGCCCGATTTTTCCCACGGCGCGCGCCGCTGCCGCAGTTGCGTGCGCCCGGCGCGGGCGCACGGAACTGGAGCGGCGCATTGCCCGAGTGCACCACGCGGGTGCGCGCAACGCGCTTTTCAATCAGTCACTTAAGATAAAGCTTACTTTTCCAGCCGCCCGCGTAGGCGAATTGGAGCTGGCGCGATTGCATTGCGCAGTGAACAATCGGATGCTGTGACCGTCTTAACCTAATGAGTGTTCAGGAACGGAAGGCCATCACTTTTTGTATGGGGCGTTCGGACTAAGTTAAGCGCACTGGCGCCGCCGGCAGCGGCCGGTGCCTTACAGGAGACCCATGAGCTCAACGGGAGGGAAGGAGATGCGACCGCTCGCTGTTGACCAGAATTCCCACGGCAGTAACGCCGAGTTCATCGATACGCTCAGTTCTTTTAGCCGGTTGCACCGGGCGCAGCGCTGGGAAGGCACCTTCGGCGAGTTCCTGACCGCGATTTTACCGGCCAACCCCGTCGCGCTCGCGCGCACCAGCCACGAATACATCTGGGACATGCTGCGCTGGCACGGACGCGCCGCATCCCCGGAAGCCACGGAAAATCAGCGCGCGCGCGAGCTGTTCAAGCGCGAGCTGTTCGGCATCGACGAGCCACTCTCGCGCGTCGTGGACTACTTCAAGGCCGCGGCCGCCGGCTCCGACGTCGGACGACGGCTGCTGCTGCTGCTCGGTCCGCCCTCGGGCGGCAAGTCGACGCTCGCCATCCTGCTCAAGCGCGGGCTTGAGGAATACAGCCGCACCGACGAAGGGGCGCTGTATGCCATCCGCGGTTCGCCGCTGCGCGAAAATCCGCTCAACCTCATTCCGACCAGCCTGCGGGCCGAGTTCCGCGAGCGCTACGGGGTGCACGTTCAGGGTGAACTGTCGCCCTGGGCGCGTGACTTCGTGGAACGCGAGTTCGAGGGTGACTTCGTGCGCGTGCCGGTCGAGCGGGTGTTCCTTAACGAGGCCTCCCGCGTCGGCATCGGTACCTATGCCCCGCACGATCCGACCACCGCGGATATCGCCGATCTGGTCGGCTCGGTTGACCTGGCCAAGGTGGCGCAGATCGGCGACGAGGGCGACCCGCGTGCCTGGTCGTGGTCCGGTGCGGTGTATGCCGCCAGCCGCGGCGTGCTCGAGATGATCGAGATCCTCAAGGTCAAGCGCGAGTTTCTGTACCTGCTCCTGACGCTGACGCAGGAGAAGAACGTCAAGGTGTCGCGTTTCCCGCTGATACACCTGGATGAGACGATTCTGGCGCACACCAATCTGGCCGAGTTTCACAAGTTCCTGCAGGAGAAGGAGAACGAGGCGCTCCTGGATCGCATGGTGATCATCAAGATCCCCTATGCGCTCTCCTACCGCGACGAGTCGCGCATCTATCAGAAGCTCGTCTCGGGCGCGCCGGCGTTCCGCAACGTGCACCTGGACCCGCATGTGCTGAACCTGGCCGCGGTATTTGGCATTCTCACGCGCCTCGTCAAACCCGAGCGCGAGGGGCTGGACG
Organism: Steroidobacteraceae bacterium; assembly: GCA_035488075.1. GTDB lineage: Bacteria > Pseudomonadota > Gammaproteobacteria > Steroidobacterales > Steroidobacteraceae > 13-2-20CM-66-19. Next base: position 6,515 of record DATHLO010000275.1, read on the forward strand.
TGCCGAAGAAGCTGCGGCTCTACGCCGGTGAGGCGGTCGAGGGCATGCCCGAGAGCGAGGCCGCGCGGCTGCATGCCGAGTCATCCGACGAAGGCATGAACGGCGTCAGCCCGCGCTTTGTGATCAATGCGATCTCGAACGCGATCACCCGCGGCAACACCCACAGCCTCACCAGCATGGAGCTCCTGCTCGCGCTCAAGGACGCCATCGAGAATGATGCGCGCATGGATGCGAAGCAGAAGAAGGCCTGGATTGATCATCTGGTGACGGCGCGCAAGGAGTTCTACAACCGCTGGGTCAAGGAGGACGTGCATCGGGCGATGTTTGCCTCTTTCGAGGCGGAGGCCCAGCAGCTGCTCGAGAAGTACCTGGATGAGGTCGAGGCCTCGCTCGATCATCGCCAGGTCACTGACCCGATTACCGGTGATAACCGTGCCGCCGACGAGCGCTTCCTGCGTTCGGTCGAGGAGAAGATCAAGGTATCCGATTCCGGCAAGCTCTCCTTCCGCCAGGAAGTGGTGCGCAAGGCCATGGTGGCCTTCAAGGCCGGAGAGAAGTTCAAGCTCGCCAGCCACGCGCGCATGCGCGAGGCGATTGAGCAGTATCTGTTCGAGGAACGCCGCGACGTGCTGCGCCTGGTGACTTCCACCGCACGTCCGGACGATGAGGCACGGCAGAAGATCTCCGTCGTGCAGCAGCGCCTGGTCACCGAGTACGGCTACGATGAGCACAGCGCCAAGGAGGCGTTGAGCTACGTCACCACACTGCTCGCCCAGGAGTAGCACCCACCCACCGGCCACGGGAGACGCAGCGACGCCCATGGATGAGGACCACAGCAAGCGCGGGCACGACAACCCCGGTGCGGGAAAGTGGTACGAGCTGTTTTCCCGTGGCGCACGCGACTGGCTGCGTCACGATGAGAAGGTGCGCGAGGCGGTGCGTGCCAATCTGCCGGAGATCATTGCCGGCGGCGACGTCATCAGTCCCGGGTCGCGCACCGTGCGCGTGCCGGTGCGCATGCTCGAGCACTACCATTTCCGTCTGCGGCGTGCCGAGGAGCAGCAGGGCGCCGGCCAGGGCAAGGCGAAGCCCGGGGATGTGTTTTCCGATCCGGCGCGCGAGAAGGGTCCGGGCGAGAAGGGCGCCGGCGGCCGCGATGAGGGCGGCGTGCAGCTGCTGCTCGAGTTCAAGGTCGACGATATCGTCGATTGGCTGTGGGAGGAGATGCAGCTTCCTAACCTTAAGCCGCGCGCCGGCCCTTCCGAGGAGAGCGACTGGGTGCGCGAGGGCTGGGATCGTCGCGGCGCGCGTTCGCGCCTGGATCGGCGCCGCTCCTTCAAGGAGTTTGTGAAGCGGCGCGGCACAGCGGGCGCGACCCCGACGTTGACCGATGAGGATCTGCGCTTCCGGCAGCTGACCCGCCGCCGCCAGCCGGCCGTGCATGCGGTGGTGTTCTTCATGCTCGATGTCTCCGGCAGCATGTCGGATCGGGACCGCAAACTCGCCAAGACCTTCTTCTTCTGGGTGGTGCAGGGACTGCGGCGCGAATACCGCTCGCTCGAGACCGTGTTCGTGGCGCACACCACCGAGGCGTGGGAGTTCAACGAACCGGATTTCTTCCAGGTGAGCGGCAGCGGCGGCACGGTGGCTTCCGCCGGATTGCTGAAAATGCGCGAGATCATGGACGCACGCTACAACCCCGCGCGCAGCAACATCTATCTGTTCTACGCCTCCGACGGCGACAACGCGGTGAGCGATGCCGCCGAGGCACGCAGCGCGCTCGCGGCCATCACGGCCGACACCTGTTTCACCGGTTACGTGGAAGTATCTTCCGGGGTGTCGCGGCAGCTGGATACCGAGACCGGCAAGCTGTTCGCCGAGCTCAACGCCGCCGGCTGTGCGGCCGGCAGTTATGCGCTCAACGATTTTGATGATGTCTGGGGCGCGGTGAAGCATTTCTTCACCGTCCACAATCAGGAGCCCGCGAGCGCATGAGCGGCGACTGGCACAGCTACGTACGTCGCATCGAAGAACTCGCCGCCCGTTCAGGCCTTAAATTCCACCCGGTCGACTTCGAGGCGGTGCCCGACAGCTTCATGATGGAGATTGCCGTCTACGGACTGCCGGTGCGCATGCCGCACTGGTCCTTCGGCGTGCGCTACATCTATCAGCTCATTCAGCGCCACATGGGCTATTCGCGGCTGTTCGAGGTGGTATTCCCCGGCAATCCAGGCCACGCCTACCTCGCCGAGAGCAACGGGCTCGCCGAGAACATCCTGGTGACCGCACACGTGCTCGGACACGCGGACTTCTCGCGCAACAACCTCCTCTTTCGCCGCTGCCAGGAACAGGTGAGCGAGCGCATCGTGGAGCACGCGGCCAATCACGCGCGCCAGATCAGCCAGGCGATCGAGGCGCACGGCGCGCAGCGCGTCGAGGCCGCCCTCGATGCCGCCCTCGCGCTCGAGCAGCATATCGACATCGATCAGGCGCTGCGCCGGCCACGCTACCCCGAGTACGCCGAAGGGCCGAAGGCGCTCGTGGACGACGCGTTCCGCAAGCGCTTCGCGGCCCTTGAGCCACCGACCGGGGCAGGCGGGATCGAGGTACGCAAGCGCGCCCCCGTGCCGCCGCACCCGGAGCGCGATCTGTTGTGGTTCGTCGCGCACTATGCGCCGGAGATGGAGAGCTGGGAGCGCGACATCTTCCTCGCGGTGCGCGAGGAATCCTTCTACTTCTATCCGGTGTTCGCCACGCAGATCATGAACGAGGGCTGGGCCTCCTACTGGCACGCGCGTCTGCTGCGCGAGGCGGATTTCGTGCCCCAGCAGGCTTACGTCGATGCGATCAAGTGCCACTCCGATGTCGTGCGGCCGATTGCCGCCGACGCGCAGGTTTCACTCAGCATCAACCCCTACCACCTCGGCTTTGCGATGTGGGAGAAGATCGTCGAGAAGCAGGGCCTGGAGGCGGCACGCAGCATCATGGAACAGGATGATGACTTC
>DATHLO010000276.1:0-3350 GCA_035488075.1 Steroidobacteraceae bacterium
TGGTCGCGGATGGTGAAGCCGAGCTTCTGCGCCACCGCGGTCTGGCGCTCCTCGATGTCCGAGTCCATGAACTCTTCGACGCGGCCGCAGTCCAGACACACGATATGATCATGGTGCGTGCCCTGGTTCAGTTCGAACACCGCCATGCCATCTTCGAAGTGATGGCGCGTCACCAGACCCGCCGCCTCGAACTGCGTGAGCACGCGGTACACGGTGGCCAGGCCGATGTCCTCGTTGGATTCGAGCAGGCTGCGGTAGATGTCCTCGGCCGATAGGTGGCGCGTCGTGCTGCCCTCGAGGATCTCGAGGATCTTCAGCCGCGGCAGCGTCACCTTTAAGCCGGCCTTGCGCAGGTCCTTGCCTTCCACACGATTTCTCCCGCGGGCGGCGGCATTTCGAAGGCTGCGGGCGGTCCGCGATCAGGTATGATTGAAAAGCCCATTATCCTCTATCGGACAAGCATGCACCTAATCTTTACCCGCCTTGCCGCTTCGGGTCTGCTCGCGCTGCTCGCCAGCGGCTGCGTCTACCGCATGGACATCCAGCAGGGCAATTATCTCGAAGGCAAGACCGTCGATCAGCTGCAGGTCGGCATGACGCGCAGTCAGGTGCGTTACCTGCTCGGCACCCCGATGGTGCCGGACCTGTTCGACAAGGATCGCTGGGATTACCTCTATTACTTTCAGCACGGCCGGCTGCGCCGCCCCGAGCAGCGGCACGTCGTGGTCTACTTCAAGGAGGACAAGGTGACGAACTTCCAGCGCGACAACGTGCCCGAGGCCGCACCGCAGGGCCCCGAGCAGGGCGCGCCGATCCAGAAGTTCCCGAAGATCTAGCGGGCCCGGCGCCGCTCGCGCTCGACCTGCTCGCGGCGGCGCAGGCGCGGATCACGCTCGAGCGCGCGGTACAGCTCGATCCGATCCCCCTCGACGCATGGATCGCTGCGGCGGCGCGGCGCCCCGAAAATCCCTACCGCGGCTGAATCCCAGGGAATCTGCTGCCCGTGCACGGATTCGCCCACGTGTGCGCGCGCGGCCGCAAGAGCTGCGGCGATGCTCGCTTCCCCGGGAAGCTCAACCGGCCACAGGTACTGGCGCGTGCGCGTCGCCCAGGCCACGACGCAGTGCTTGGGCTGTGGCTCGCTCACGCCGCCACCGCCGCGCGCTGCACGAAGGCCTCAACGAGCGAGCCCACCGTGTGCGCGAACGGCGACTCGAACAAAAGGCCGCTCAGGCGGTGCTTGAACTCAAAGCGCACGTCAAGCTCCACGCGGCAGCCGTGGCTCTCGATCGGTGTCAGCTGCCAGCGTCCCTCAAGCGTGCGGAACGGACCACTCACCAACTGCATGTGCACGCTGCGCTCGTTCGCGAGCGTGTTGCGGGTCGTGAACTCCCCCGTAAGCGGCCCCTGGCGCACGCCGATGGTGGCGAGGATCTCGGTGGGCGAGCGCGATAGCACGCGCGCGTGCGTGCACCAGGGCAGGAACTCCGGATAGCTCTCGATATCATTGATGAGCGCAAACACCCGCCCGGGCGGTTGGCTCACCAGCGCCGAACGCTTAACCTCTCGCATCCGCCCATTGTCCCATTACGCCCGCCCATGACCAAAGCCGCCGCCACTGCCCGCCTGATTGCCGAGAACCGCAAGGCGCGCTTCGATTATTTCATCGAGGAGCGCTACGAGGCGGGCCTCGCGCTCGAGGGCTGGGAGGTGAAGGCGATGCGGGCCGGGCGGGCGCAGCTGAAGGAGGCCTACGTGTACCTGCGCGGCGGGGAGGCCTTCCTCATCGGCGCGCACCTCTCCCCGCTCACGTCCGCCTCCACGCACGTGACGCCCGATCCGGTACGCACGCGCAAGCTGCTGCTGCATTACAGCGAGCTGCAGGGCCTGATCGGCGCGGTCGAGCGGCGCGGCTATACGCTCGTGCCGCTGGAGCTGTACTGGAAGAGCGGCCGCGCCAAACTCGCCTTGGGGCTCGCCAAGGGCAAGAAGCAGCACGACAAGCGCGCGGTCGAGAAGGAGCGCGACTGGGCGCGCGACAAGGCGCGCGTCCTCAAGCGCGGCTGAGTCACTTCAGGGGCGAGCCTCGAGATCCGTCCTGCTGTTGCGGCTCATCTGAAATCACCGGCCCGATCGGGCCCGTACCGCGCACATTGGCCGGTGTGAGTGAACTTAACGCTTCGCGTTACCCAATTGAGGGGCGCGCCTGAGCTCACTCGTAGCGCCCACGCCCCAGCTTGCACGCCCGCCGCGGCACGCATGAGGTATGCTCGCGGGGTGAACCTGATTGGGGGCGACCGGTTTCGACGTGGGTTGCGAACCTTCAGGGGCGTACCGAGGCGCAGTGCCCTCGTAAATAATGCTGCAAATCATAGTTGCCAACGACGACAACTACGCTCTAGCTGCCTAAACGCAGCTGACCTCTGACCAGCTCGTGCCTGTGCGACTGAATCAGGGGACGCGTTCACAGGATCGCGCTCCGGCGTGCGACAGGCCGGTTGCGTTAAGAGTTACTGTCCGCTGGCGAAACGTCTTCCCTGCTCCTCGGGTAGCGTGACGCGAGAAACAAAGAGCGAGCTACGTACGTAGATCCTGATGTCTAGCGCTTGCGGACGGGGGTTCGATCAAGGGTTGCACCAGGCCGTGAGGCCTGGGTTGAGAACGGAGCTCACATCGGTGAAACCTGACGGCGCACCTCGCTTACGAGGAGCGGCATGGCAACGCCGAGGGGTAGGAAGAGGGCCAACTTCAGGCCTGCCCTGTAGAGACTCATAGATCCGCCGAGGGCGCAGCGCCCGGGGCGGACACTAGGATCCAGCCTAATGATTTGACGGGCTGGATAAGACGCTCCGCATCCACCTGCGGCTTGTGCGCAAGCGGATGAAGGCATAGTCCAGGCCGTGGCGAAAGCCGCGGATTTACTGTCCCCCCGCCTCCACCAACCGGCGGCTCCCGGCCCACTCAGGGTCGGGAGCCGATGCCCGCCGGCTGCCGCGCCGCAGCGCTAGCGGCTCGCCCGCCGCGCCGCCTGCACCTCGCGCAGATGCAGCCCGGTGAAGAAGACACCCACGCACAGGCCCATGATCGCCAGCGAGTAGCCGGTTTCGTCCAGCCACAGCCGGCCGGCGGCCGTGCCGACGGTGAGCGGATTCAGAAACAGGTCGCGGAACGCATTGTGCGTCCCATGCCACAGGGTCGAGGGCCAGACGCTGTGCGATTTGAGCCGCAGCCACGCGAACCCGATGCTGATGGTCATGATGAGGATCACGAAGTTCACCATCTCGGTGAGGCTCGCATGACCGATCAGCAACGGGAAATGCCACAGCGCCCACGCGGCGCCGCTCAGCAGC
>DATHLO010000277.1:0-2251 GCA_035488075.1 Steroidobacteraceae bacterium
AGGCGTGATGGTGAGCGCCTGCGGGTCGAGTGTGTGGATGGCATCGCCGATGGCGCGCACGGTGCCGGAGCTGCCGGCGGCAAAGTCCCAGCCGCGGCGCCGGAATGCCGCCTGCACCGGCTCAAGCTCCATGCGTGCCGCCAGACGCGCGCGCTCCATGCGCCGGGCGGAAATCTTGCCGTCGCGGAAGAAGCGCTCGCTCAAGGCGACGCAACCCATCTGCAGGCTCTCAAGTTCCAGCGGCGCAAGTCCGTCGCCGATGATGAGCTCGGTGCTGCCGCCGCCGATGTCCACGACCAGGCGCCGCCCGCTCACGTTCGGCATGGTGTGCGCGACGCCAAGGTAAATGAGGCGCGCCTCTTCCATGCCGGCGATGATCTCGATCGGATGGCCGAGCGCCTCGCGTGCGCGCTCGAGGAAGGCCTGCTTGCGGTGCGCGAGCCGCAGCGCGTTCGTGCCCACGACCCGCACGCTGTCGGCGTGCATGTCACGCAGGCGCTGCCCGAAGCGCTCGAGGCAGGCGAGCGCACGCTGCGCCACGTCCTTGTCGATGCGGCCGTTCTCGGCGACGCCTGCGGCCAGGCGCACCATCTCGCGCAGCCGGTCGATGATGACGAGCTGGCCGTGCTGGTAGCGCGCCACCACCATGTGGAAACTGTTGGAGCCTAAGTCCACCGCCGCCAGGACGTCGGGGACGGGGCGGGGTGCAGGTCGGGCGGGGGGTTTGAGGTCGGCGGAGCGGGCAGTGGCTGCCGGGGGCACGGGCGCGTGCGCGTCAGGCGGCCGAGAAGGAGGAGCCGCAGCCGCAGGTGGTGCCCGCGTTTGGATTCCGGATCACGAACTGAGCCCCCTCGAGCCCTTCGCGGTAGTCGATTTCGGCACCGGTGAGATACTGCACGCTCATCGGATCCACGATGAGCTTGACCCCTAAGGTCTCGACGCAGGTGTCCCCGTCCTGGAGCGCTTCGTCGAACTCAAAGCCGTACTGCAGTCCCGAGCAGCCACCCCCCTGCACGAACACCCGCAGCATGAGCTTCGGATTACCTTCGCCACGGATGAGGTCGCCGACCTTGCGGGCGGCCGCGTCGGTGAAAAGGAGCGCAGGTGCATCCTGCAGCGCTTCGGGGGTACTCATTAAGTCCTCTCAAGAAGCAGTCTAGAAGGCGCCCCCCGTAAGGTCAAAGCCGCACTTCACAGGGGCAGGATTCTCAGCTGGGGGCGCTCTGGGGGGCCATAACCTGCCCCACGGGCTCAAGCCGCACCAGCTTACCGACAATCTGGGCGCCCAGGGTCATTTCAATGACCCCGTAGTAGACATTGCCCTCCACCCGGGCGGTGGCGCCCAGCACCACGCGCTGCGTGGCATGGATGTCGCCCCGGATCGTGCCGTGCAGGATCACGTTCGGCACCTGCACCGGGCCTTCCACGGCGCCGGTCTCGCTCACCGTCAGGCTCGAGTCGGGCGCCTCATCCGAGCGCACGCCGCCGAAGATGAGCCCGTCAAGATGCATCCCGCCCTCGAAAGCGACGTCGCCCTGCACGCGCGCGGTCTTGCCGATCAGCGTATCGATACGGGGCTGCTTGGAATCGCGCGTGAACATGATGGGCTCCGGAAGTAGCGGGTGACTGAAACGCCTTATTGGGACTCGACCGTCCACAGGAACGACTGCGACAGGGCCGCCACGTCCTTGCGGCCCGAGCGCACCTCGATCTGCAGCTGCTCGGGTTTGAAGCTCGGCGGCACGGCGATTTCCTGGTCGAAGTCCTGAAAGTAGCGAAAAGCGTAGCGCAGCTCGCGCGTGCGACCGTCGCTGAGCACGTAGAAATCTAGCGACTTCGCCTCCGCGCCGGCCGTGCCCTCGAGGCTCAGGGTGAGGGTGCCGGCGGCCTCAGCGTCCGCGCGCCCCGAGCGCATGAGCGAGAAGTGCACGAGGTAGGTGTAAGGCGCGGTGCCTGCCGTGATGCGCAGCTGCTCGATCTTAAGCCCGATGCTCGTGGCGCCCTGCGACACGACTCCGCGGTAGAAGGCGAGCTCCTGCGACTGCCGCGCGACCTGCGCCTGCAGTTCACCCATGGCGCGCGCCACCTCCGCCTGCTCCTGCGCGCGCCCGACCCGGAAGGTGTCCAATTCGGCCATCTGCGTGCGCATCTCGCGGTTCTCCTTCTCCAGCTGCTCAACCCTCACCTCGAACTCCGTGCGCTGCTGCGCGACCGCCTGGCGGTCGTAGCCGGCGTTGTAGCGGCCGAGCTC
>DATHLO010000278.1:0-2369 GCA_035488075.1 Steroidobacteraceae bacterium
CGATCCGCAGACCCTCGAGCACCTGCCCGACTCGCACGGGCTGCAGAAGGGACTTGTGGGCGTGGTGCACGCCTTTGCCGATGACACCATGACCGGCAGCAACGCGGTGGTGATCGCGCACGAGCTGCTGCACACCGTGGGGGCGAGCGACAAGTACGACCTCACCACCGGTGCGCCGCTTTTTCCCAACGGCTACGCGGATCCGCAGCAGCAGCCGCTCTACCCCCAGGCTGAGACCGAGATCATGGCCGGGCGCCGGCCGCTCTCCCCCGGGGATGCGGAGATGCCCCGAAATCTGCGCCACGTGATCGTAGGTCCCGCAACCGCGCTCGAGATCCACTGGAGCCGGCCGTGAGCACACCTGTGGCGAGCGGCCTCAACGCGCGCGGCATCACCGTGCGCGCCGGCCCGCGCGAGCTCGTGCGCGAGCTCTCCCTGAGCTTGCTTCCTGGCGAGGTGCTCGCCATTCTCGGCCGCAACGGCTCGGGGAAGACGCTCACCCTGCATACGCTTGCGGGCCTGCGCCGGGCGGCGGCGGGCGAGGTCACGCTCGATGGCACGCCGCTCACCGCGCTCACGCGCCGCGCGGTGGCGCAGCGGCTCGCGCTGCTGCCGCAGGACCTGGAGGATGCCTTCGTCACCACGGCGCTCGAGACGGTGCTGATCGGCCGCCATCCGCATCTTGCCTTGTGGCAATGGGAGACGGCCGAGGACGAACGCATCGCACGGAGAGCGCTGGCGGCGGTCGAGATGAGCGAGTTCGCGCAGCGCCGCAGCGACACGCTCTCCGGCGGAGAACAGCGCCGCGTGGCGGTGGCCGCGCTACTCGCGCAGCAGGTGAAGACCTACCTCCTGGATGAGCCCACCAATCACCTGGACCCGCACCACCAGCTCGCGGTGCTCACGCTCTTTCGGGACCTCGCGGGTGAGGGCAGCACCGTCGTCACGACGCTGCACGATCCGACGCTGGCCGCGCGTTTCGCCGACCGGGCGCTGCTGCTGTTCGGCGATGGCCGCTGGCATTTGGGTCCGGTGCGTACCGCACTCACCGCCGCCACGTTGAGCGAGCTTTATCTGGCGCCGATGATCGAGCTCGGCCAGGACGGCCGGCGGGTGTTCGTCACGGCCTGAGGGCCTCCAGCACCGGCTCGTGCAGCACCCCGTTGCTGGCGAGCACGCTCGTCGTCTTCAGTCCCACCGGCGCGCCGTCCAGATCCGTGAGCGTGCCGCCCGCCTCGCGCACGATCACCGTGAGCGCGGCGATGTCGAGGATGTTCACGTCCGACTCGATGACGACGTCGAGCGCGCCGCGTGCCAGCAGGTGGTAGTGCACGAAGTCGCCGTAGCCGCGCACGCGCCTCACCGTGCGCGCAAGCTCCCCCAGGCGCTGCCAGCGCTGCGGCTGCGTGAGGCTTCTGAGGTTGCCGGTGGAGACGAACGCATCCTTGAGCTCCGCGACCGCACTCACGTGCACCAGGCGCTCGTTGAGGAACGCGCCGCCGCCCACCTCCGCACACGCGATCTCGTCGTAGAGCGGGGCGCTCGAGACCCCGAGCACGAGTTCCCCGGCTCGCAGGAGCGCAATCTGGGTCGAGAAGTACGGCATCTCGCGCACGAAGGACTGGGTGCCGTCGATCGGATCGACCAGCCACAGGTTCTGCGCCTCCAGCGCGTGCGCACCGCTCTCCTCGCCGTAGAAGCCATAACCGGGGAAATGCCGCGCGAGACTTCCGCGGATGAGCTCCTCGGCGCGCACGTCCGCCTCGGTGACCGGGGACGCATCCTCCTTGATACGCACGGGAAGCTGGGTGCGGTAGAGCGAGCGAATGAGTGCGCCGGCCGCCTGCGCCGCCTCGATCGCCGCCTTGAGTTCCCGGGAGGCCACGGTGCGTAAAGGGCGCGGTCAGGGCCGCGCGGGCGTGCCCGCCACGGGGGCGGCGGCTGGCGGGTTCTTGAGGAGCCCGAATCGCACCAGGCTCTCGGCAGCGGCGACGATCGCCTCCTCGTTCGAGCGCGGCGCCCAGCCGAGCAGCTGCCGTGCCTTCGCGTTGCTTGCGTTCTTGAGCTTGCCGAGCTCGGGCAGGAACTCGCGCGCGGGGCGGTTGCGCAATGCGGCGACGCGCACCAGCCAGTCGGGTAGTTCGCGGGTCGAGACACGCGCGGCCACCGCGGGAAGGCGCGTCTTGAGCACCTGGGCGATGCCGGCGAGCGACATGCACTCCCCGCCGAGGCCGATGAAGCGCTCGCCGCGCGCGGCCGGGTTCGTCATGGCCCGCAGGTGCAGATCGGCGACGTCGCGTACGTCGACGACCCCGAAGTACAGCCGCGGCAGGGCGGGCATGCCGCCATCGAGCATGGTCTTCAAGATC
>DATHLO010000279.1:0-6436 GCA_035488075.1 Steroidobacteraceae bacterium
CGATCACGAACAGCACGCGATCCGCGCGCGCCATCTCCGCCTGCGCCCGCCGGATGCCCTCTTCCTCCACCAGATCGCCGGCCGCTTCGCGCAGGCCCGCCGTGTCGAGCACGTGCAGCGGCATGCCATCGATGGCGATGCGTTCGCGCACGATGTCGCGCGTCGTGCCCGGGATGGGCGTGACGATCGCCGCATCGTAGCCGGCGAGGCGGTTGAGCAGGCTCGACTTGCCCGCATTCGGTCGCCCGGCGATGACCACGGTCATGCCTTCGCGCAACAGGCGCCCCTGGCGGGCGCAATCGAGCACGCCCTCGAAGTGATCGCGCACTGTCTGGAAGCGCTCCGCGAGCTCGCGGTCGGCGAGGAAATCGATCTCTTCTTCCGGAAAATCAATGGCCGCCTCGACGTAGGTGCGCAGGTCGATCACCGCCTCGGTGAGCCCGCGCACCATGGTGGAGAACTCACCCTGCAGCGAGCGCATCGCCGCGCGCGCCGCCTCGCGCGAGCCGGCGTCGATCAGATCCGCGATCGCCTCGGCCTGCGCCAGATCCAGCTTGTCGTTGAGGAAGGCGCGCTGCGTGAATTCCCCGGGCTGCGCGCGGCGTGCGCCGAGCTCGAGCGCGCGCCCCAGGAGCGCCTCCATCACCACCGGTCCCCCGTGGCCCTGCAGTTCCAGCACGTGCTCGCCGGTATAGGAGTGCGGCGCGGGAAAAAAGAGCGCGAGCCCCGCATCGAGCGCTTCCCCGGTCGCGTCCAGGAAGCGGGTGAAGGTCGCCGCGCGCGCCGGCGGCAGCTCTCCGAGCATCGTGGCGGCGATCTGCGGCACCTTCGGTCCCGAGACGCGCACGATGCCGATACCTCCCCGACCCGGGGGGGTGGCCGCGGCGACGATGGTGTCCGTACGCGTCATGTCGGTCTGCAGCTGAAGGCTACCGCCGCGCGCACCCGGAAGGAAAGCGCCGTGGTGCGCGCGCGCAGCCTGGCCTGAGTCAGTTGGCGCGCTTGGCCGCGGCGGCCGTCTCGATGCGACGGTTGATGTTCCACTGCTGGGCGATGGAGAGGACCGTGTTGGTCACCCAGTAGAGCACGAGGCCCGCGGGGAAGAACGCGAACATCACCGACATCGCCAGCGGCATGACCATGAACACCTTCGCCTGCACCGGATCCGGTGGCGCGGGGTTGAGCTTGTACTGCACGAACATCGCCACCGCCATGATCGCCGGCAGGATGTACAGAGGATCGCGTGAGGAGAGGTCGTGGATCCAGAAGGCGAACGGCGCCTGGCGCATCTCGACGCTCTCCAGCAGCGCCCAGTAGAACGCGATGAACACCGGGATCTGGATGATGATCGGCAGGCAGCCCGCCACCGGGTTGATCTTCTCGCGCTGGTACAGCTCCATCATGGCGCGCCCGAGCTTCTCGCGGTCGTCCTTGTAGGTCTCCTGCAGGTTCTTGATGCGCGGCTGCAGGGTCTTCATCTTCGCCATCGAGCGCCCGCTCGCTTCCGAGAGCGGGTAGAACAGCAGCTTCAGGAGGAAGGTGACCAGGATGATGGCAATGCCCCAGTTGCCGGTGAGGGCATGCACCTTCGCGAGCAAGAGGTACAGAGGTCGCGCCAGGAACCACAGCTTGCCGTAATCGGCTACGCGGTCAAGTTCGGGCGCGGTGGCATCAAGCTGGTCCTGCAGCTTCGGCCCGGCGAAGACGGTCAGCGGGAATTGCGCGCTCGCGCCCGGGGCCACCGTCTGCAGGGGGCCGGTGGCTGCGAGCTGGTACTGATCGCCCGCCAACTCCAGCGAGAAGTGCCACGGCTCCCCGCGCGGCGGAATGATCGCGCTCACGAAGTGGTGTTGCAGAGCCGCAAGCCAACCGTCGCGCACATCGAGCGAGAGCTGGCTTGAATCACGACTCGTCGGATCCAGCGGCCGATACTTGGTGCCGTCGTGTATCGCCGGCCCATGGAAGGCATAGCTGCCAACATCGAAATACGAGCGCTTGGTGCGCGGATCGTTGCGCACGATCTGCGCATACGGACGCACTTCCCACGGCGCGCTGCCGTCGTTGTGCACCTCGTACTGCACGCTGATCGCGTAGCTGCCGCGCTTGAACATGTAGGTCTTGGTGACGGTAACGCCCTTGGCGCTCCAGGTGAGCGGCACGCGCAGCTCGGCGCTGCTGCCCATGCGGTAATCGGCGCTTGCGCTGGTGAAGAGCGCGGACTGATCCGGATACGCGCCTCCGGCGGGGCCGGTCAGCCCGGACTGCAGCTCGTAGAGGGTCTGCGGGGAGTCGTGGTTCTCCAGGCGCACCGGTGCGGCTTCACCCTTCACCTGCGGATAGGCGGGCAGATCGACGCGTGCGAGCGTGCCGCCGCGCGTGCTGATGTCGATGTCGTACACGTCGGTGCGAACGTTCACCACCGGTGCCGCCGCTGCGGTCTCGGCAGGCGCTGCGGCAGCGGGCACTGTTGCCGGGGTGGCCGCGGGCGCAGGACTTGCGCCCGCTGGACTTTGCGCACCCGCCGGCAGGCGTTGGGTGAGATCGTTCGCCGCCGGGACCGTGGTGCTGCCCGCCACCGGTGTTGCCTCGGGCACCGGGGTCGGTGCGTAGTCCTTTAACCAGTACTCGACGTTCAGAAACATGAGCAGCCCGAGGGCCACCCACAGGTAGACGCGCGGACTGTTGGGCAGGAAGTTATTGCTCATGGGCGTGATGCGTGCAAACGGGGGCCGCCGCAGCGGGCGGCACCGGGTCAAAGCCGCCGGGGTGCCAGGGATGGCAGCGCCCGAGACGTTTCAAGGTGAGCCAAGCGCCGCGCAGCAGGCCAAAACGCAGGATGGCCTGCTGTGCGTACTGCGAGCAGCTCGGGTAGAAGCGGCACGCGGGCCCGATGAGCGGGCTGAGCGTCCACTGATAGATACGGATCAGGAATGCGACGAGGTAGCGCACTGCTCACCGACTTTCTTCCACAGCGCCGCCAGACTCTCGTGCAGCTGCCTTCCTGAGGCCGCGCGCGCCTTGGGTCGCGCGCTCACCACCAGGTCCACGGCGGGCAGCTCGCGCTGATGCACGCGAAAGGACTCGCGGATGATGCGCCGGATGCGGTTGCGGCCGACGGCGCCGCCGGCGATCCGCACCGCTACCGCAAGGCCCAGGCGCGGCGCGCCCGTATCGTTCATGCTCGCAGTCACCGCAAAGAATCCATCACCCACGCGTCGCCCGCGCGCATAGGCGGCATCAAAGTCGCGCTTGCGCCGCAGGCGAAGTCGCGCCGGCAGAGTGAGCCGCCCTGGCATCGAGCCCTTGAGGAAAACTTCAGGATGGGGGCCCTTTAGCGCTACGCAAGCCGTGCGCGTGACCCGCCTTACTTCAGGGTATCAGCTTGCGCCGGCCCTTGGCGCGGCGCCGCGCGAGCACCTTGCGGCCGTTCTTGGTGGCCATGCGCGCACGGAACCCGTGGGTGCGCTTGCGACGCACTTTGCTCGGTTGATAGGTACGCTTCATGCCGTGGGCTCCGTGAACGATCCGTGGCGCTCAAAAAAGGGCGGCAAGGCTAAGCCGTTGAGCGTCAAGGTGTCAATATTATCAGTTTGGGAAAGCCTTCAGCGCGCCCCGCGATCGGTATAGACTTCGCGACCTTTTCCTTTACCTTCAAGTCAACGTCGCGGAGGCAACGCGCGTGGAAGCGTCGCTTTGGACTCGCTGCATGGGCGCGTTGGAGACGGAGCTTCCGGAGCAGCAATTCAATACCTGGGTGCGGCCGCTGCAGGCCATGGAGGGCAATGGGGCGCTCAAGCTCCTGGCACCCAACCGCTTCGTCGTGGACTGGATCAACGCGAACCTCTTGCCACGCATCGGTGAGCTGCTGCGGGACGAGAGCACCGGGGACGTACCCATCGTCACCGTCGAGGTCGGCGCGCGCGCCACGCCGCTGCGCGGCGCACCTGCGCCCGTGTTGCCGAGCCGCCCGCGCCGCGCCGAAGGCCTCGTCGTCGGTGCCCGCCTGAATGCGGACTTCACCTTCGTCAGCTTCGTCGAGGGCAAGAGCAACCAACTCGCCAAGGCCGCCTCCTTGCAGGTCGCCGAGAATCCCGGGCGTGCCTACAACCCGCTGTTTCTCTATGGCGGTGTGGGGTTGGGCAAGACGCACCTGATGCACGCGATCGCGCACCTGGTGAAGGAGCGCGACCCGGAAGCGCGCATCGCCTACATACACTCGGAGCGCTTCGTCGGCGACATGGTGCGCGCGCTGCAGCACAACTCGATGAACGAGTTCAAGACCGCGTACCGCTCGCTCGATGCGCTGCTCATCGACGATATTCAGTTTTTTGCCGGAAAAGACCGCTCCCAGGAGGAGTTCTTCCACACCTTCAACGAACTGCTCGAAGGGCAGCACCAGGTGATCCTCACCTGCGATCGCTATCCGAAGGAGGTCGATGGTCTGGAGGAGCGCTTGAAATCACGCTTCGGCTGGGGACTCACGGTCGCGATCGAGCCGCCGGAGCTGGAGACGTGCGTGGCGATCCTCATGACCAAGGCGCACGTCGTCGGTGTCTCACTGCCCGAGGAAGTGGCCTTCTTCATCGCCAAGCGCATCCGTTCCAACGTGCGCGAACTCGAGGGTGCGCTGCGGCGCGTGATCGCCAACTCGCGCTTCACCGGGCGCGCGATCACACTGGAATTCACCAAGGAGGCGCTCAAGGATCTGCTGTCACTGCAGGCGAAGCTCGTCACCATCGAGAACATTCAAAAGACCGTGGCCGATTACTACAAGGTGCGCCTGGCGGATCTGCTCTCCAAGCGCCGCAGTCGCTCGGTGGCGCGTCCGCGTCAGGTCGCGATGGCGCTTTCGAAGGAACTCACGACCCACAGCCTTCCGGAAATCGGCGACGCATTCGGCGGCCGCGATCACACGACCGTGCTGCATGCCTGCAAGCGCATCAAGGAACTACGGGACCTCGAGCAGCGGATGAAGGAAGATTACTCGAACCTGTTGAGAACTCTGGCGGGTTGAGGGGGCGAGCCCTGTGGATTACGTGTGAACGAAGTTGGGGATAAAGTTATGCACAGGAGCCACACAGCCGTTCGGTGCTTCGTCCTACAAGATGTGCCTCGTTAAATGGGAAGTAAGAGATTGATTTATCTAAGTAAATATTCTTATTACCGTTATCACCGGGCTCTATAGTTCCTACAATAAGAGAGCTTTAATCCTACAAAGATTGTTTTCAGAGAGAGTTTAAAACCCATGAAGCTGACGGCCACGCGCGAAGATCTCCTGACTCCCCTGCAGAGTGTCATCGGTGTGGTGGAGCGGCGCCAGACCATGCCGGTGCTCGCCAACGTGCTGCTCGCTGCGCGCGACAATCGACTGAGTGTGACCGGCACGGATCTTGAGGTGGAGTTGGTTGCCGCGACCCAGGTGAGCGTGCAGCAAAGCGGTGACATCACGTTACCGGGGCGCAAGCTGCTCGATATTTTTCGCTCATTACCCGAGAAAACAAGCATTACGCTCACTACCGAGGGTGAACGCGTATCGCTGCGCGCGGGACGCAGTCGCTTCACGTTGTCGAGTCTTCCGGCGGCGGAATTTCCGCTCGTCGAAGAAATCAACGCGCAGCACACACTCACCGTGCCGCAGGGAGAATTCCGCAGACTCATCGACAAGACGCACTTTTCGATGGCGCAGCAGGACGTGCGTTATTACCTCAACGGACTTTTGCTCGAAACCGATGGCAAGGCACTGCGGGCGGTAGCGACCGACGGTCATCGGCTGGCGCTGTGCGAGATGGAGCTTCCCGGTAAGGCAAAGACCACACACCAGGTCATCATCCCGCGCAAGGGCGTTCTTGAGCTGCAGCGAATCCTCGGCACCGAGGGAAATATCGAGCTCGCGATCGGAACAAATCACGTTCGTGCCCAGATCGGCGACATTCGCTTCACTTCGAAGCTGATCGATGGTCGTTTCCCGGAGTACGGTCGCGTAATTCCGAGCATCCCGCCGCGCACGGTTGAGGCCGACCGCGAGACGCTGCGCCAGGCCCTCCAGCGGACGGCCATCCTGTCGAACGAGAAATACCGCGGGATCCGCCTGACGGCGCGTCCGGATCTCTTGACCCTGCAAGCCCACAACCCGGAGCAGGAAGAAGCCGAGGACCAGGTCGAGGTCTCCTACAAGGGTGAGGAAGTGGAGATCGGCTTCAACGTGAATTACCTGCTGGATGCCCTCAGTGCCATCGAGGGCGACAAGGTTGAGATAGGGCTCACCGACTCCAACAGCAGCTGCCTGATCCACGCGCCCGGCACGGCACACACGCGCTACGTCGTGATGCCGATGCGACTCTAGGCGATCAGCGCCGACTGCGATGGGCGGGGCGTCTCCACGGCCCCCGACGCGCGGGCCGCCGCACGGGCGGCAGGGACCTTGGAGCCGCGAGCG
>DATHLO010000280.1:0-20349 GCA_035488075.1 Steroidobacteraceae bacterium
ACGCCGCCCTGATCGAGGCTCGAAGCGAACGCGATCATGCCGTAGCGTGAGACGCGTCCATAGGTGGGCTTGAAGCCGGTAACGCCGCACAGCGCCGCCGGCTGGCGGATCGAGCCGCCGGTGTCGGTCGCGGTCGCGCCCGGCACCAGGCGCGCGGCCACGGCCGCGGCGGATCCGCCCGAGGAGCCGCCCGGCACCAGCGCCGGGTTCCAGGGATTGCGCACCGCGCCGTAGTAGCTCGTCTCGTTCGATGAGCCCATCGCGAACTCATCCATGTTCGTCTTGCCGAGCATGACCGCACCGGCCGCCTTAAGCCGTGCGACCACGGTGGCGTCGTACGGGGAGACGAAGCTGTCCAGCATGCGCGAGCCGCAGGTGGTGCGTACGCCTTGCGTGCAGAAGATGTCCTTGTGCGCGATCGGCACGCCGGTCAGCGCCCCGCCGCCGCCCGCGGCGAGCGTGCGATCCGCGGCCTGTGCCTCGCGCAGCGCCTGCTCGCGCGTGACGCTGATGAACGCGTTGAGCGTGCCCTGATGCTTGTCGATGCGTTCCAGGCAGGCGCGCACCAGCTCGACGCTCGAGAAGCGCCGCGCACGCAGCCCTGCGGCAAGCTCGGTCAACGAGTTGCGCTGAAAGTCGCTCACCCGCGCCTCACTCGATGACCTTAGGCACCAGGTAGAGGCCCGCGGCGACCCGCGGCGCGTTGGCCTGGTACTCCTCGTGCCGATCGGTCTCGGTCACCACATCCGGGCGCAGGCGCTGCGAGAGCCCCGGCAGCGGATGCGCCATGGGCGTGACGTTCGCGGTGTCCACCGCGTCAAGAGCCCCGATGAAATCGAGGATGCTCGAGAGGCTCGTCTGGTAGACCGGGATCTCGGTTGAGCTCAGATCAAGGCGCGCCAGGGCGGCGATGCTCGCGATCTGCTCGCGGGTAAGGGCCATAGGAAGTTCGCGGTACGCGTGTAGAACTGAGAAAACCAGCGCAAAATCATACATGTTGCCTTGCTGAATGTCCTGTCGGTTGCTAGATTACGCGCCACTTTCTGGGGTCCCCCGCCGCACACTTTCCGGTCGCTTCATGCTCAAACGCCTGCGCGGATATTTCTCCAGCGATCTGTCGATCGATCTGGGCACTGCCAACACGCTCATCTACGTGCGTGAGAAGGGCATTGTGCTCAATGAACCCTCGGTGGTGGCGGTACAGGACGAGCCCGGCCGGGGCAGTAAGGTGATCGTCGCCGTCGGCACCGAGGCCAAGGCCATGCTCGGACGCACCCCGGGACACATCACCGCGGTGCGCCCCATGAAGGACGGCGTGATCGCAGACTTCACCTACACCGAGAAGATGCTGCAGTTCTTCATTAATAAGGTGCACGGCAACCGCATGCTCAAGCCCTCCCCGCGCGTGCTGGTGTGCGTGCCGTTCGGCTCCACGCAGGTGGAGCGGCGCGCCATCCGTGAGTCCGCCGAGGGCGCCGGAGCGCGCAACGTCGCGATCGTAAGCGAGCCGATGGCGGCGGCGGTCGGCGCCGGGCTGCCCGTGCACGAGGCGCGAGGCTCGATGGTGCTTGACATCGGCGGCGGCACCTCCGAGGTCGCGGTACTGTCGCTAAACGGCGTCGTGTACGCGAACTCCGCGCGCATCGGCGGCGATCGCTTCGATGAGGCGATCATGAACTACGTGCGCCGCAACTACGGCATCCTCATCGGCGAAGCGACCGCCGAGCGCATCAAGATCGAGATTGGCTCGGCCTACCCGGGGCAGCAGGTGCGGGAACTGTCGGTGAAGGGCCGTAACCTCTCCGAGGGCGTGCCGCGCAGCTTCACGCTGAACAGCAACGAGATTCTCGAGGCGCTGCAGGAGCCGCTGCAGAGCATCGTGAGCGCGGTCAAGCAGGCACTCGAACAGACCCCGCCGGAACTCGGCGCCGACGTCGCCGAGCGCGGCATCGTGCTGACCGGCGGCGGCGCTCTGCTGCGCGACATCGATAAGCTTCTCACCGAGGAGACCGGCCTGCCGGTGGTCGTCTCGGATGACCCGCTCACCTGCGTCGCGCGGGGCGGCGGCCGCATTCTCGAGCTGATGGACGAACTGGGCCCGGGACATTTCGGGCTTGAATAGCGCGAGGAGCGCGTAAAGCTGAGTGGCCGCCTTCGGAACAGCCGGCAGACCGCTGCAGGGCCGGGGCGGCTCCGGTTTTCGCTTTACTCTTTACGCGCTGCTCGCGGTGCTCAGCATGTACTTCGACCAGCGCGGGCATTACCTCGAGCAGGTGCGCTACGTGCTGCAGGCGGCCGCTTACCCGATCCAGCTGGCCGTGAGTTCCCCGCCCGCCGCCTGGCGCTGGCTGAAGGAGAGCTCCCAGAGCCGCGCCACGCTGCAGGCTGAAAACGAACGCCTGCGCACCCAACAGCGTGACCTGGAGTTGCGCGCCATGCGTTACGAGGCGCTCGCGCGCGAGAACGGTGAGCTGCGTGGCCTGCAGGCCGCGCTGCCGCCGGTGGCCGATCGCTGGCTTGCGGCCGAGATCGTCACCGTGCAGGTGAACGGGCTGCGGCAGCGGCTGCTCCTGAACCGCGGGGCGGCCAACGGCGTCTTCAAGGGCCAGGCGGTGCTCGATGACAAGGGTCTCATCGGTCAGACCACGCACGTGGGCCCCTGGAGCGCGGAGGTCATCCTGATTACCGACCCGGAGCACGCGGTGCCGGTGCGCATCGAGCGCACCGGGCTGCGCACCATCGCCGTGGGGGCGGGCGATACCACCTCACTCGCGCTGCCCTACCTGCCCGCCAACGCCGACATCAAAAGCGGCGACCTGCTCGTGACCTCCGGCCTCGGCGGCGTGTTCCCCGAGGGCTACCCGGTGGCGCGCGTCACCGAGGTGCATCGCGATGCGGTGCAGCCGCTCGCCCAGGTGCGCGCCGCCCCGCTCGCCCACATCGATACCGACAGCGAGCTAATGCTGGTCTGGTTCCGCGCCGATCACCCGGCAGCACCCGCAACGCCCGTGACGGACGCCAAGTCGCACTCGGTGGGAGAGCTCAAAAGCGGAGACCCCTCGATGCAGCCGCGGGCGGCAACGCACGCCAGCGCCGCCCCGAGCCCGCCGCCGGCGCAGGCCGCACCGCCACCGGCGCCGCAGCCGGACGCCTCGCACGGGCAGCCGTGAGCTCCGAGTCACGCCTCCGGCTGCTCCTGAGCGCCCTCGTGGCCCTCGTGCTCACGGTGCTGCCGCTGCCGCCGTGGGCGGATATGGTGCGTCCGCAGTTCCTGGTCCTGACGGTGCTTTACTGGTCGGTGAACGCGCCGCGTACCGGGGGCATCGGCTTTGGTTTCTTCGCCGGGCTGACGCTGGACGTGTTTCAGGGGCCGGTGCTCGGGGAGCACGCGCTCGCCCTGGCCCTCATTGCCTATATCGGCGTGCGCGAGCACCAGCGCATCCGCTCCAAGCCCGCCTTCCAGCAGGCCCTGATCGTGTTCGCGGCGCTCGTGCTGTACGAGGTCGTGCTGTTTGCGATCGACGGCTGGACCGGCCACCCGGTCACGAGCCCGCTGCGCTGGATTCACACCGTGACCGGTGCCCTGATCTGGCCGCCGGCGGCGGCTATCCTCGCCTACGGCGCGGGTCGGCGCGCGTGAGGGGCACTATCGTGCGCCGCCTGACTCTGACGGATTGAACCATGCCCGCCGTGCGCATCAAGGATCACTGGCGCGAGCAGCGCCTCTTCGATCAGCGCTCGCTGATCTGCGCGGTGCTCATGGCGCTGGCCACCCTGGGGCTGCTGGCGCGCCTGTTCGTGCTGCAGGTGAACCGCCACGATTACTACGCGGAGCTCTCCCAGGGCAACCGCGTACGTACCGAGCCGATCCCGGCGGCCCGCGGGCTGATTCTGGATCGCTCAGGCGAGATCATGGCGGGCAGTCAGCCGGCGTACCAGCTGGAACTGGTGCCCGAGGAAGTACCGGACGTGGCGCAGACGCTCGCGAGCCTGGTGCAGATCGGCCTGATTCGTGCCGAGGACGTCGATGAGCTCGAACGCACCATCGACTCCAGCCGCGGCTTCGACAGCGTGCCGATTCGCCTGCGCATGTCGGACGAGGATGTCGCGCGCTTTGCCGTGCGGCGCTTCGAGTTCCCCGGGCTGGACATCAAGACGCGCCAGACCCGCTGGTACCCGAACGGCAACCTCGCGGTGCACGCCCTCGGCTACGTGGGCGCGATCAGCGAACAGGATCTGAAGCATATCGATCGCGCCACCTATGCCGGCACCTCCCTCATCGGCAAGCTCGGGGTCGAAAGCGCCTTCGAGCAGAAACTGCACGGCAACAACGGCTTTCGTGAAGTGCTGGTGAACGCCCAGGGGCGCTCGGTGGAGCGCCAGGGCCCCTTCACGCAGGACCTGCGCACCAAGGCGCCGACCCCCGGCGCGGATCTGGTGCTGTCGATCGATCTGAAGGTGCAGCGCGTCGCCGAAGCCGCCCTCGCCGGGCATCGCGGTGCGGTGGTGGCCCTGGATCCGAACAACGGCGATGTCATCGCACTCGCGAGCCTGCCGGGCTTTGACCCGACCTACTTCGGCCGCGGCATCACGGCTGCCGAGTACGGCGCGCTGCAGAACGACATCGACAAGCCGCTCATTAACCGCGCGCTGCGCGGCACCTACCCGCCCGGCTCGACGATCAAGCCGGGGATCGCGCTCGCCGGCCTTACCTACCACGTGGTGGATCCGCAGGCGCGCAAGTACTGTGCCGGCGAGTTCCACCTGCCCGGCAGCGCGCGCATATTTCACGAGTTCCACAATGAGAAGCACGGCTACGTCGACCTCGATGACGCCATCGCGCGCTCGTGCGACATCTACTTCTTCGGTCTCGCCGACGTGCTCGGCGTGGATCGCATCGCCGCCTTCCTCGCCCCGTTCGGCTTCGGCAAGCTCACCGGCATCGACATCAGCGGTGAGAAGCCCGGCATCCTGCCCTCGCGCGAGTGGAAGGCCAAGGCGTTCGCCAAGCCCGCCGATCAGATGTGGTTCCCCGGCGAGACGGTGAACCTGGGCGTCGGGCAGGGCTACCTCAACGTGACGCCGCTGCAGCTCGCGCACTACGCGAGCATCCTCGCCACGCGCGGCAAGATCTGGAAGCCGCGCCTGGTCGCCGCCTACCGCGACGCGAACGGGCGACTGCATCCGGTACCGCCGGAGTCCGAAGGGGAGGTTCCGGGCATCTCGGCCGAGGACTGGCAGCGCGTCGTGCACGGCATGATCGGTGTCACGCAGCACGGCACCGCGGCAGCGATCGGTGCGCACGCACCCTACATCTTCGCCGGCAAGACCGGCACGGCGCAGGTGTTCACGGTCGCTCAGAACGAGAAGTACAACGCCAAGACTCTCGACGAACGACTGCGCGATCACTCCTGGTTCATCGCTTTCGCGCCGGCGGATGAGCCGCGCATCGCGGTCGCCGTGCTGCAGGAGAACGGCGGCCCGGGAGCGACTGCCGCGGCGCCGATTGCGCGCAAGGTGCTCGACTCGTACCTTCTCGGTGCGGACGGCAAGGTGAAACCGGCGACATGATCTACGAGGAGGTCACCTCCGGTTCGCGCACGCGGCGCACGCTCACCGGCGCGGCGCGCGTGCTGTTCGCACTGAAGATCGACGGCCCGCTGGTCGTGGGACTTGCGCTGATCGCCGCCTACGGGCTCGTGGTGCTTTACAGCGCCTCCGGGCAGAGTATGCCGACGATCGCGCGCACCGCCGCGCGTCTGGGCATCGGCACCGTGGCGATGCTGCTGCTCGCGCAGATCAATCCGAACTTCCTGCGCCGCTCGACGCCGTGGCTGTACGCCGCCGGCTGCTTCCTGCTCGTGATCGTCGCCGCCATCGGCCACATCGGCATGGGCGCGCAGCGCTGGCTCGACCTCGGACTGTTCCGCTTCCAGCCCTCCGAGCTCATGAAGCTCGCCGTACCGATGATGTGCGCCTGGTACCTGCACGAGCGGGCGCTGCCCCCGAGCTGGGGCTCCCTCAGCGTGCTCAGCGTCCTCATCCTCGTGCCGGTGGCTCTGGTCGTGGTGCAGCCGGACCTCGGCACGGCCGCGCTCATCGCGATCGCCGGTGCGCTGGTCATCATCCTCGCGGGCCTGCGCCTGCGTGTGATGGCGGTGCTGCTCGCCCTGGCGGCGGTCGGCGCCTGGTTCGGCTGGAGCTTCATGCACGACTACCAGCGCAAGCGCGTGCTGACGTTCCTCAACCCGCAGACCGATCCGCTCGGCGCCGGCTACCACATCATCCAGTCACAGATCGCGATCGGCTCGGGCGGCGTGTTCGGCAAGGGCTGGATGAACGGCAGCCAGGCGCAGCTCGAGTTCCTGCCCGAGCGCTCCACGGACTTCATCTTCGCGGTGATCGGCGAGGAGTTTGGCCTCCTCGGCCTGCTGGTGCTGCTGGTACTGTACGTGTTCGTCGTCAGCCGCGCGGTGTACCTCGCCACGCAGACGCAGGACACGTTCGCGCGATTGCTGGCGGGCAGTCTTGCGCTCACCTTCTTCGTCTACGTGTTCATCAATGCCGGCATGGTGACGGGGCTGCTGCCGGTCGTCGGCGTGCCGCTGCCGCTGGTGAGCTATGGCGGCAGTTCGGTCGTGACGCTCCTCGCCGGGTTCGGTATTCTCATGGCGCTGTATTCACGGCGCAAACTCATCGGATCCTAGTTGCACGCATCCCGCCTCACGCTCCTTGCGGCACTCGCCTGCGCTCCGGCGCTCGCCCAGCCGGTCACCGCCGCCGCCTTCGATCTGAAGCGCCCGGAGATCGTCAGCTTCGTGAACGAGGTGGCGAGCCGCGACGGCATGAGCCGCAGGCAGGTGCGCGAGCTGCTGCGCGCCGCGCAGCCGCAGGCGAAGATCATCGAAGCGATGAATCACCCGATCGAGAAGGTGGCGCCGTGGTGGGAGTACCGCGACCGCTTCGTGACGCCCGAGCGCATCAGCGACGGCGTGCAGTTCTGGGCCGCGCACAAGGAGTCGCTCGAGCGCATCGCCGCCCAGTACCAGGTGCCGCCGGAGTACATCGTGGCGATTCTCGGCATCGAAACGCACTACGGCCGCAACACCGGCCACTACCGCGCACTCGACGCCCTGGCCACGCTCGCATTCGACTATCCGCCCCGTGAGAAATTCTTCCGCAGCGAGCTCGAGGAATTCCTGGTACTCGCGCGGGAAAACAAGCTCGACCCCCTGACGGTCACGGGCTCTTACGCCGGCGCCCTGGGCGTGCCGCAATTCATGCCTTCGCAGTACCGGCGCTACGCGGTGGATGCGGACACCGACAAGCGGCGCGACCTGTGGAATGATTGGGATGACATTCTAGCGAGCGTGGCGAACTACCTGCGCGAGCACGGCTGGACGCCGGGCGGTCCGGTGCTCACCGACGCCACCCTCGAGCCGGACCCGACGTTCCAGATCGAGCCGCGCAATCTTGAACTCAACGAGACCCTCGCCAGCCTCGGCAGCCGCGGCATCAAGGTGGATCTGGAGCTGCCCCCGGACACCCCGGTGGTGCTCATCTCCGCAGAGCAACGCGACGGGCCGGCCTATCGGGTCGGCTTTCATAATTTCTACGTGCTCAGCCGCTACAACGCCAGCGCCCGCTACGTCATGGCCGTGAATGATCTCGGGCAGGCCATCGTGCGGCGCATGCAGGGCGCGAGCCCCCCGTGATGCCCACGCCGGTGCGCGCCGCACTGCTCGCCTGCTGCGCACTCGCCCTCGCCGCCTGTTCTCTGGGCCCCAAGCGCCCGGCGCCCAAGGCGGCCGGCCCGAGCGCCGCCGCAGCGCCGGCCGCTGCGGCGCCGGCGCCGCCGGCGAACCTTGAGGCGATCCCGGATGCCGTGCCGCGCGCCGAAGCGCGCAGCCTCCACGGCAATCCACCGTTCTACGACGTGCTCGGGCAGCGCTATTTCGTGCTGGCCGGCGCCGAGGGTTACAGCGAGCGTGGCGTCGCTTCCTGGTACGGACCGACCTTTCACGGTGGCAACACCTCCAGCGGCGAACTCTATGACATGTACGGCATGACCGCCGCACACAAGACGCTGCCGCTGCCCACGTACGCGCGGGTGACCAATCTGCGCAACGGCAAGAGCGTGGTGGTGCGCATCAACGACCGCGGTCCGTTCGTCGCCAACCGCCTGATCGATTTGTCGTACAGCGCCGCCGCGAGACTCGACATGCTGCGCGAGGGCACGACGCTCGTGGAGGTGCGCGCGCTCACCCCGGGTGTCCCCGATACCCTCACCCGCAGCAGCGCCGTGCCGCCTGCGGAACTGTACGTGCAGGCCGGCGCCTTCGCCGACGAGCAGAACGCGCAGCGCCTGCTCGAGCGGCTGCACGCCGCAGGACTGGCGAGCGCGTTCGTCGTTTCCCCCCTCGTCAACAAGTCGCACCTCTACCGCGTGCGCCTGGGTCCGGTGACGAGCGTCGCCGAGTTCGATCAACTCGCGGCGCGCCTGCAGTCCCTCGGCATCGCCGACGCCCGCCTGGCAGGGGACTGAGTGCCCCAGGGGCGCGTCGCGCGCTTGCGCTAAAATATGCCGTTTTCGGCCCGTTACTCGAAGGAACCCCCACCCGTGCTTCGTTCATTGCTCAGTGCGTGCTTGCTCCTCACCTGCGCTGCCGCGGCAGCAGCGCCCGTCCCGGTCCCCGCACCCGCCGCTGCGAGTGCGGCGGCGAGCGCGGCGCCGATTCCAACGCCGCCGGCGCTCGACGCGCGCGCCTACATCCTGGTCGACTACCAGAGCGCACGCGTGCTCGCGCAGTCGCACGCGGATGACCGCGCCGAACCTGCAAGTCTCACCAAGCTCATGACCGCTTACGTGGTGTTCAAGGCGCTCGCGGAGAATCGCCTGAAGATCACCGACATGGTCACGATCAGCGAGCATGCGTGGCGCGCGGAGGGCTCGCGCACCTTCGTGCAGGTCGGTACGCAGATCCCGGCGGACATCCTCATCAAGGGCATGATCGTGCAATCGGGCAACGATGCGACCATCGCGCTCGCCGAGCGCGTCGGGGGCACCGAGGCGGCCTTCGCGCAGATGATGAACGAGTACGCGCGCCGTCTGGGCATGAAGGGCAGCAACTTCCAGAACAGCGATGGGCTGCCGGCGCCCAATCATTACACCACCGCGCGCGACATGGCGACGCTCGCCGCGGCGCTCATCCGCGACTTTCCGCAGTACTACCCGCTGTTCAGTCTCAGGCAGTTCATGTGGAACAACATCCGCCAGGACAACCGCAACGGGCTGCTCGACAAGGACCCCACGGTGGACGGCCTGAAGACCGGGCACACCGACAGCGCGGGTTTCTGTCTGGCAAGCTCCGCCAACCGCAACGGCATGCGCCTCATCTCCGTCGTGATGGGAGCCCCGAGCGTCAAGGCGCGCGAAGATGCGAGCGCGGCGCTGCTCAGTTACGGCTACACGTTCTTCGAGACGCTGCGCGTGAAGACGGCTAAGGAGACGATCCTCAAGCCGCGCGTCTACAAGTCGGGCGCCGAGTTTGTCGACCTGGGCGTGCCCTTCGACGTCTACGCCACCGTCGGCCGCGGCCAGGGCGCGAGCCTGAAGACCGCCACGCACCTCGCGAGTGAGCCACTCATCGCACCCCTCGCCGCCGGCGGCGCGGTGGGCGAATTCACCGTCACGGATGCTACGGGCGCCATCGTGGCACGCGCCCCACTGGTGCCCTTTGCCGCAGTCCCGCTCGGCGGCCTGTGGACGCGCACCCTCGACAGCATTGCGCTCTGGTTCCACTGACCCCACGGAGCAACCATGGCCGAGCCGCTGCCCCTGTGTTACCTGAACGGCGCGTACCTGCCGCTGCGCGAGGCGCGCATCTCGCCCCTCGACCGCGGCTTCCTGTACGCCGACGGGGTCTACGAGGTGATGCCCGTTTACGAGGGGCGCCCGTTTCGTTTCGGCGCGCACCTGGAGCGGCTCGGGCGCAGTCTTGCGGGCATCAGCATGGAGGATCCGCACACGCGCGCGGAGTGGCGCACGATCCTCGGCGGCCTGATCGAGGGCAATGTCGGCGCCGATCAGTACGTGTACTGGCAGGTGACGCGCGGCGCGGAGTACGGCCGCAACCACGCGCCGCTGCCGCGCATCGAGCGCACGGTGTTCGCCTTCTGCGCGCCGCTGCCGGTGAATTCGGCCAGCGTGCTGGAAAGGGGCGTCGCCTGCATCACCGCCGCGGATACGCGCTGGGCGCGCTGCGACCTGAAGTCCACCGCGCTGCTCGCCAACGTGCTGCTGCGGCAGTTGGCGGTGGACGCTGCGGCCGCCGAAACCATACTGCTGCGCGACGGGGAGCTGATGGAAGCCTCCTCCGCCGCGGTGCACGTCGTCCTCGGCGGTGAAGTGCTCATGCCACCGAACTCGCGCCGCATCCTGCCGGGCACCACGCGCTCGGCGGTCGAGGAGATGGCCACGCGTGCCGGCGTCACCTGCCGCATCGTCCCGGTGAGCGAAGCACAGCTGCGCGCGGCCGATGAGGTGTGGCTCTCGGCCGCCACGCGCGAGCTGCAGCCGGTGACCGCGATCGACGGGCACATCGTGGGCACGGGCCGGCCCGGCCCGGTCTGGCGCCGGGTGTACGACGAACTGCAGCGCTACAAGCGCGAGCTCGCCGGTACGCCCTGGTGAACGCGGCGGGGGCACTTGAGTTTCCCACCGACTACCCGCTCAAGGTCGTCGGCCGCCCCGCGGCTGAATGGCGCGCGCGCGTGCACGCGATCGTGCTGCGCCACGTGCCCGACCTCATGCCCGGGCGGGTGAGCGAGCGCTTGAGCGCCAACGGCAACTTCGTGTCGCTTTCCTACCTGCTGCAGGCCGAGAGCCGCGCGCAGATCGAAGCGCTGGTGCGGGAGCTGCAGGCCTGCGAAGGCGTTGTGATGCTCCTCTAGGACTGCACGGCGTAACCGGTTTGTCACCGACCGGCAACCGGGTAGACACTGACGCTCAAGACTGCGCCCCGGTAGCATCGCCGGAATGTCCATTACCCTAGACCAGGTCACCAAGCACTACGCCGGCGCACCGGTCGTAAACGATGTCTCGCTCGACATCGGCGACGGGGAGTTCTTCGTGCTGCTCGGGCCCAGCGGCAGCGGCAAGAGCACCTTGCTGCGCGCGATCGCAGGTCTTTCCGGGATCGATCACGGGCGCATCGCGCTGCACGGGCGCGACGTCACGCACGTCGCGGCGCGCAAGCGCGGCGTGGGTCTGGTGTTCCAGAACTACGCGCTCTTTCGCCACATGACGGTGGCCGAGAACATCGAGTTCGCGCTGCGCGTGCGGCACATGCGCGCCCGCGCCCGCCGCAAGCGCCGCCAGGAGCTGCTGCGCCTGGTGGCGCTCGAGGGGCTGGATGAACGCCTGCCGGCGCAGCTCTCCGGCGGCCAGCAGCAGCGCGTGGCCGTGGCGCGCGCGCTCGCCCACAAGCCCGAAGTGCTGCTACTGGATGAGCCCTTCGGGGCACTGGATGCCAAGATCCGCGAGGAGCTGCGGCGCACGATCCGCCAGGTGCAGCGCGAACTGGGCATCACCACCGTGCTCGTCACGCACGACCAGGAGGAAGCGTTCGCGATGGCCGACCGCATCGGCATCATGAACCTCGGGCGGCTGCTCGAGATGGGCGCACCGCACGAGCTGTACTCGCGCCCGGCGACACGCTTCGTCGCCACCTTTCTTGGCGCCGCCAACTTGTTTCTGGCGCGCCGCACCCCCGATGGCATCCAGGTGGGCGCCACCACGGTGGCGCCCGCCGAGCGCGCCGCCGGGGAGCGCGAGAACGAAGTCGTCGCCGTGGTGCGGCCCGAGGAGATCGAGGTTGCCGCCTCGCGCGATGACTTGAGCTCCGGGTACCTCGCGGGCGGCGTCGTGGATGAAGTGCTCTTCACCGGCGCGCTCGAGCGGCTGCGCCTGCGCCTCGAGGAGGGCGCGCAGGCGCCGCTTCTGGCCTTCGGCGACGGCGATGCCGAGGCGGCGCTCATCGTCACGCGCACGCAGCACGAGCAGCGCGGCTTCGAGGTGCGCCCGGGCCAGTCGGTCGCCGTCGGCGTGCGGCGCGTGCACGTACTGCCGACCCCGCTCTCGAGCTTCACCGCCTGCGCCCGCAGTGCGGAGCTCGCCCAGCGGCTCAGCCGCCAGCCGCTGCTGAGCGAGCTCGCCGCGCGCATGAAGACCCGCATTGCCACGCGCGCCGAGCCGCAGCTCGGCGTTGCCGACACGCTCTGCCAGGGCGCCGGCACGTTCGTCGGCACGACGGTGATCGCCGCCCTGCCGGAGAGCGCGCTGCGCGCCGCGTGGCTCCTGCGCTGCGGCGCCCGCGACCTGCTGGTGCTGCCGGATGAGGCGCGCGCACCGCAGCGGGTACTCATCCACTGGATCGGGGAAGCCGCGCGCAGCGCCACGCTTGCCGTCTCCGCCAGCCTCCTGCGCCACGTGCCGGCCGAAGCGGTGTACGTCGGCATCTTCCCCGGAGGGACCGAGGGGGCCGCCTCCCCGCAGGGCATGCGCGAGCTGCTCGATGCGCGCTCGGAGGCGCAGATGGCGCACGGACTGGAGATGCGTACCGAGCTGCACTTCGGCAACGCGGAGCAGGAACTCGCGCGCCGCCTCGCCGAAAGTCCCGGGCAGATGCTGATCGTGGGGGTGAGCGAGCTGAGCGGCTTCACCGAGCGTTTCCGCCCGCTGCTCGACGGCGGCCGCTGGCCCGTGCTGATCGTGCACCGGGGTGCCGCGTGAGCCTGCGCCAGCCGAGCATCCTGCCGGGCTTCGGGCTCACCTTCGGCTTCACCACGTTCTTCTTGAGCACCATCGTGCTGCTGCCGCTCGCCGCCTTGGTGCTCGCAGCCGCCTCCATGCACTGGAGCGATTTTCTCAGCACCGTCCTGAGCCCGCGCGCGCTCGGCTCCTACCGCCTCTCCTTCGGCGCCTCCTTGCTCGCCGCCTCGATCAATCTCGTCTTCGGCTTCATCATCGCCTGGACCCTGGTGCGGTACGAGTTTCCCGGCCGCAAGCTGATCGATGCCCTGATCGATATGCCCTTCGCACTACCGACCGCGGTCTCGGGTATCGCGCTGACGACGGTGTTTGCGCAGAACGGCTGGATCGGGCGCTACCTGGAACCCTTAGGCATCAAGGTGGCGTACACCTGGATCGGTGTCACGCTGGCGCTCACCCTCATCAGCATGCCCTTCGCCGTGCGCGCGGTGCAGCCGGCGCTGCTCGAGGTGCAGCGGGAGCTGGAGGAAGCGGCCGAGACCCTGGGCGCCGGCCGCTTCTATGTGTTCCGGCGCATCATCCTGCCGATCATCCTGCCGGCCCTGCTCACCGGCTTCACGCTCTCCTTCGCGCGCGCCGTCGGGGAATACGGCTCGGTGATCTTCATCTCCGGCAATCTGCCCATGAAGACCGAGATCACCCCGCTCCTCATCGTCATTCACCTGGAGCAGTTCGACTACCGCGGCGCTGCGGCCCTGGGCGTCGTGATGCTCGCCATCTCCTTCCTGGTGCTGCTCACCATCAACCTGCTGCAGGCCTGGGGCCGGCGCAGCCACGTGCGGGCATCACGCTGATGGCCGCCGCCGCACCCGCCAGCCTCGCCGATGACCTGAGCCGTCCGGGCCAGCACACCTGGTTACACGCGCTCGTGCGCTGGCTGTGCATCGCGGTCTCTCTCACCTTCCTCGCCGCGGTGCTGCTCGCCCCGCTCGCCACGGTGTTCGTCATGGCGCTCTCGCGGGGGATCGCCGCTTACCTGCACAGCTTCTCCGACCCGGATACGACGGCCGCGATCCGCCTCACGCTCATCACCGCGGCCGTAGTGGTACCCATCAACACCGTCTTCGGGCTGGCGGCGGGCTGGGCCATCGCCAAGTTCGAGTTCCACGGCAAGAGCGTCCTCATCACGCTCATCGATCTGCCGCTCGCGATCTCCCCGGTGATCTCCGGCATGGTCTTCGTGCTCTTGTTTGGACTCGACGGCTGGTTCGGTGTGTGGCTGCAGGCGCACAACGTGAGCATCATCTTCGCGCTGCCCGGGATCATGCTCGCCACCATGTTCGTTACCTTCCCCTACGTGGCACGCGAGCTGATCCCGCTCATGCAGCAGCTCGGCAACGACGAGGAGGAGGCGGCCATCACCCTCGGCGCGGGCGGCTGGATGACTTTCTTTCGCGTCACGCTGCCGAAGGTGCGCTGGGGCTTGGTGTACGGCATGGTGCTGTGCAATGCGCGCGCCATGGGCGAGTTCGGCGCGGTGTCGGTGGTGTCGGGTCACATCCGCGGCCTCACCAACACGATGCCGCTGCACATCGAGATCCTCTACAACGAATACAACTTCGTCGGCGCCTTCGCCGTCGCCTCCCTGCTCACCCTGCTCGCCGTGCTGACGCTCGTGGTCAAGACGCTGGTCGAGCGTACCGGTTATCGCGGGCGCTGAAGCTATGTTCGAGACACTCGCACGCTGGGCGCGCGCGCATCTGCCGGATCCGGCGCGCGCCGGCCTCGGCTGGTGGCTGACCGCGATCCAGCTCGCCCTCGTGCTCCTGGTCGGAGGCGGCCTCTCCTGGTACGCGAGCGGCATGCTGCATGACCTGGCGGACCAGCAGGGCAAGGCACGCGTACAGCTCGCGGCGACCACGGCGCGCGAGGACCTGCGCCGCATGGGCGAGGATGCGCACGCGACCGCGCGCGCGCTCGCCGACCGCCCCACCCTGCAGCGGCTGCTGGCCGAGGGACAGCACGAGGCGCTGCCGCCTTTCCTGCGCCACTGGTGCGAGGCGGGCGGCGTGGATGCCTGCGCGGTGCTCTCGGGCAAGACCGTGGTCGCCGTATCCGGGCCGGCGCTTGACTGGCAGCAGATCGTCACGGCCGGGGCCGAGCAGGGCGGCACTTTCATGGCGCTGCCGGCGACCGAGCGGGTGCCGCTGCTCGGAGCGCACGCCGCCTTGAGCGACGGCGGGCTCACCGTGTACGTCGTGCGCCGCCTGGACGAGAAGCTTGCGGCCGCCTTAAGCGCGCAGGTGGGCGCCGAGATACGCCTCATCGACTACCGCACCTATACGAGTGCGCCGGTGAATGCCTTCACCGCGCTCTACGCCGCCGCGCTCGCCGACGGGCACTCGGCCGTACGGCGCATCGATTCCCAGGAGGTCTATGCCGCGAGCGTGCCGGTGTTCGCCGCCAGCGGCGAGGCCATCGCGCTCATCGAGGCGCTGCTGCCGACCAACGCGGTGGATGCACCGGCGCGCCAGCTGGTGCGCAAGCTCCTCACCGCTGCGCTGATTCTCGGCGCCCTCGCCGTCCTCGCAGGCGTGATCCTCGCAGAGCTCGTGGCCGGCCCGGTGCGCGCCCTGACGAGCGCCGCGACGCGCCTGGGGGCGGGGGATTTCTCCGCCTCGATCCCTCCGGGCGGCGCCGCGGAAGTCGCCGCGCTGGCACGCACCATGGAGGATATGCGCCGCAATCTCATCGAACTCACCAACACCTTGCGGCGGCGCGAGGCGGAAGCCCAGGCGGTGCTCGCCGGCATCGTCGAGGGGGTGTACGCGGTGGATAAGAACCGCATCATCCGTTACCTCAATCCACAGGCCGCGCGACTGCTGGGCGTGAGCCCCGAGCAGGCGGTCGGGCGCTTCTGCGGCGATGTGCTGCAGCCGCGTGAGGAGGACGGTCGGCGGCCGTGCGAGTTCCGCTGTCCGATCGTTGCGGCGCGCGCCGCCGGCAGCGCCAAGGAGATCGAGCAGCTGCGCGCCAACAACCCCGGCGGGGCGCGCACCACCGTCATCACCAGTGCCGCGCAGGTGGATGGGTTGCAGGTGCAGGTGATCCGCGACGAAACCGAGCTCGAGGCCGTGCGCCGCGCGCGCGATTCGGTGCTGGCCAACATCTCGCACGAGTTCCGTACGCCGCTCGCCGCACAGCTGGCCTCCATCGAGCTGTTGCTCGCCGGGCTCGACAGCATGCCGGCGGCCGAACAGCGGCAACTCGTCGCCTCACTCGAGCGCGGCACGCTGCGCCTCACCCAGCTGATCGACAACCTGCTCGAGAGCGTGCGCATCGAGTCCGGGCAGCTCGCGATCCGCCGCCAGAGCGTCACGCTCGCCGAGGTCGTAGCGGACGCCGAGGCGCTGGTCGGTTCGCTGCTCGCACAGCGCGGCCAGCAGTTGTCCGTGCAGCTGCCCGAGGATCTGCCGCTCGTGGCCGGCGACAAGACGCGCCTGACGCAGGTGTTCGTAAACCTGCTGGCCAACGCCAACAAGTTCGCGCCGGAGAGCAGCACCGTGCACGTCGGCGCCGCGGCGCGCGACGGGCAACTCGTAGCCTGGGTCGAGGACGAGGGACCCGGCCCGGCCGCGGGCGAGAGCGCTGCGCTCTTCGCCCGCTTCCGCCGCGGCGGCACCGAGCCTGAGCCCGCAGGCCTCGGACTTGGGCTGTGGCTCGTAAAGTCGATCATCGAGCGACACTCAGGCAGCGTAACCTTCGAGCGCACCCCTGCAGGGCGCACCCGGTTCACCCTGACGCTACCGGTGGAGACCGCCGAACGATGAAGGTCCTGGTTGCCGACGATGACGCGGATCTGCGCGACCTGATTGGGTTCACCCTGAGCCAGGCGGGCTACCTCGTCATCAAGGCCGGCGATGGTCCGGCGGCGCTGAAACGCTTCGCAGAGGAGACCCCGGACCTCATCGTGCTCGACATCAACATGCCGGGACTGACCGGTTTTCAGGTGTGCGAGGCGATCCGTCAGCGCTCGCGCGCGCCCGTAATGATGCTCACCGTGCGCGGCGAGGAAGAGGACCTGGTGCGCGCCTTAGACCTCGGCGCCGATGACTACCTGAACAAGCCCTTCAGCCCGCGCACCCTGCTCGCGCGCGTCAAGGCTCTGCTGCGGCGTGCCGGCATGGAGAGCAGCGCCCCGCTCGCAGCCGGCCGGGTGACGCTCGATCTGGAGGAATACACCGCCCGCATCGGCAGCGGCGCACCGGTGCGACTCACGAAACTGGAGCTGCGACTGCTGCAGATGCTGCTCGCGAACGCCGGCCACACCGTGAACTCCGATCGCCTGCTGGTGCAGGTGTGGGGCCACCGCAGCGGCGGTGACCGCCAGCTGCTCAAGCAGCTGGTGCATCGGTTGCGCCAGAAGATCGAAGCGAACCCTGCCGCCCCGACGCTGCTGCTCACCGCAGCGGCGGGCTACAAGCTCATCGTCGACTAACAGCGCCGCAGTGGCGCTGCGCTGCGCCTTTGATTACGGCGTGCTGATCTGATCGAACACGCCGCCCTCCTTGAAGTGCGTGCTCTGCGCCTTCGGCCAGCCGCCGAAGTCGGCAATCGTTGCAAGCTTCAGCTGCGGGAACTGCTGCGCGTAGCGCGCCGCCACTTCCGCATCGCGCGGCCGGTAGAAGTGGCGCGCAATGATCTCCTGCCCTTCCTTGCTATAAAGGTAGCCCAGATACGCCTGCGCCACCTCACGCGTGCCCCGGCGCAACGCCACGGCGTCAACCACCGCCACGGGCGGCTCGGCGAGGATGCTCACCGAGGGCATGATGATCTCGAACTTGTCGGCGCCGAGTTCGCGCCGCGCCAGCAATGCCTCGTTCTCCCAGGCGACGAGCACGTCCCCGAGGCCGCGCTGCACGAAGGTAATGGTCGAGCCGCGCGCCCCGGTGTCCAGCACCGGTACGTTCTTAAACAGCCGTCGCACGAACTCGCGCGCGCTCGCATCGCTGCCCCCCGGCTGCGCGAGCGCCCAGGACCAGGCGGCGAGGTAATTCCAGCGGGCGCCGCCGGAGGTTTTCGGGTTGGGCGTAATGACGGCCACCCCCGGGCGCGCGAGATCGCCCCAGTCGTGTATGCCTTTAGGATTGCCGGCGCGCACCAGGAGCACGACGGTGGAGGTGTAGGGGGAGCTGTTGTCGGGGAGCAGGCTCTCCCAGTTAAGCGGTAGCAACTTCGCGGACGCTGCAATGATGTCGATGTCCGAGGCCAGCGCCAGCGTCACGATGTCCGCCTGCAGACCGCCGACCACCGAGCGCGCCTGGCTGCCCGAGCCCCCGTGCGACTGATCGATGCGCACGTCCTCGCCGCTCTTCGTCTTCCAATAGCGGGCGAAGGCGGCGTTGAAGTCGACGTACAGCTCGCGCGTGGGGTCGTAGGAGGCGTTCAGCAGCGTCACGCGCGTGGCCGAGTTGCCGCGCTCCTGGCAGGCCCCGAGCAGGCAGGCAGCGAGCACGGCTGTAGTGCACAGCGCGGAGCGGGCGAGCGGCCAGGGTTTCATCGCGCCATGCTAGCGACGCTCAGGCGCGCTGTCAGTCGAGGGCCGGTTACGGCGCGGTTACGGCGAAGCCGAGCGCGCGCCGCAGGTGCGGTTCGAGCGCCTCAGCCGCCTGGGCGACCGATGCCGGGCCGCCCAGCTGCGACAGCTGCGTCATCCTCAGGCCCTGATAGCCGCACGGATTGATGCGGCCGAACGGCGCCAGGTCGAGCGCCACGTTCAATGCCAGGCCGTGATAGCTGCCGTTGCGGCGCACGCGCACGCCCACGCTCGCGAGCTTTTCCCCCGCAACGTACACCCCGGGAGCCGCACGGCGGCACTCGGCGCGGATACCGTACTGCGCGGCCAGTGCAATGACCGCGCGCTCGAGCGCGGTAACGAAATCGCGAATGCCCAGGCCCGCACGCTTCAGGTCGATGAGCGGATAGACGACGAGTTGGCCGGGGCCGTGATAGGTCACCTGGCCGCCGCGGTCGATCTGCACGACCGGAATGTCCCCCGGAGCGAGCAGGTGCGCGCGGCTTGCGTTCACGCCGAGGGTGAAGACCGGCGGGTGCTCGAGAAACCAGATCTCATCGGCGCTGCCCGCCGTGCGCGCTTGGGTGAAGTGCTGCATCGCGCGCCAGGTCGGCTCGTACGGCACCAGACCGAGGTGGCGCACGAGCGGAAGCGGCAGCTCGCGCGGCGGCGCGGGCGGCGCACTCGGGGCCGGCGCCTCGGCGCGTGCCGCTGCGGCCTGCGCACTCATGGCGCGAGCGCCGCGTTGTCGAGTCCGGCGTTGTTGCGCAGCAGCGCCTGCTCGGCGCGGTAGCTCGAGCGCACCAAAGGACCGGAGACGCATTCGAGAAAGCCGAGCGCCAGGGCCTGCGCGCGGTAACGGTCGAACTCCGCCGGCGTCACAAAGCGCTCGACCGGCAGGTGATTGACAGTGGGGCGCAGGTACTGACCGAGAGTCACGAGATCGACCCCGACGGCGCGCAGATCAGCGAGCGTCGCGAGGATCTCCGCCTCGGTCTCGCCCAGTCCGAGCATGAGACTGCTCTTGGTCAGAACCGCCGCACGGTGTCGCTTGGCTGCCGCGAGCACCTGCAGGGTCTGCTCGTAGCCGGCGCGCGGGTCACGCACCGCGTGGGTGAGGCGCCGCACCGTCTCGATGTTCTGCGCGAACACCTCGATGCCCGCATCGACCACCGTCGCCACTGCCGCCCGATCGCCGGCGAAATCCGGTGTGAGCGCCTCGACCGCGGTCGCGGGGTTGCGGCGTTTGATGGCGCGTACGCAGGCGGCATAGTGTGCGGCGCCCCCGTCGGGCAGGTCGTCGCGGTCGACCGAGGTGAGCACGACGTACTTGAGCTTCATGAGCTCGACCGTGCGGGCCGCGTTCTCGGGCTCCTCGGCGTCGAGCCAGCCGTGCGGGTTACCGGTGTCCACCGCGCAGAAGCGGCACGCACGCGTGCATACCGCCCCCATCAGCATCAAAGTCGCCGTGCCCGCGTTCCAGCATTCCCCGATGTTCGGGCACTTGGCTTCCTCGCACACCGTCGCCAGGCGGTGTTCCTTGACGAGGCTGCGCACGGTGTTGAATCCGGGGCCACTCGGAGCGCGCGCCTTGAGCCACGGGGGCTTGCGCAGCGGGCTCGCAGCGCCGGACGCGCCGCGCGCCTTGATGCCGTCGCGGACGGCCGTAAAGCCTTGAGCTGTAACGTATTTCTCGCCGCTGCGCGCCGCGGAAGCCTGGGAGACGACGGGGATGCCTTTGAGCGTCGACATGCGCCTCATTCTACCGCAGACAGCCGCGCCTCCAGCTGCGCAAGCCGCTCGGGCGTGCCGACATCGCTCCACGCGCCGCGGTGCACCTCCCCGCGCACAAGATGCGCGGCGATGGCGCGATTCAGGGGCTCAAGCAGCGGGAAGCGTCCGGCGGCGCAGCCGGCGAAGAACTCGGGGCGGTAGATGCCGACGTTCGCGTACGTGAGGCGCTCGCTGTCGCGCTGGACCACTACGTTGCCCTCGAGGCCAA
>DATHLO010000281.1:0-6383 GCA_035488075.1 Steroidobacteraceae bacterium
ACGCCTGGCTTGTAGGGTCGGCGCTCATGCGCATAGATACGGCGCATGCGCGGTGTGGCCGTGCGTCCGGGAAATACACTCGAGACGCGAATGCCGCGCCGGTTCAGGTCCTGGCGCATGCTGTCAGTGAAGCCCTGCAGCGCGTGGCGCGAGGCCTTGTAGAGCGCGACCCCCTCGCCCGAACCCCTGACCACACTTGAGTTAAGGAAGATCACCAGCCCCTTGGCGCGCGCGAGCTGCGGCGTGAGGCCATGCGTGAGGAGGTAAGGGGCGCGTACGTTGAGCTCAAAGAGCGCAGCGAACGCCTCGCTGTCCGCGCTCCCGGGCGCGGTCCAGCAGTGTTCGCCGGCACAATGTATCAGTACGTCAATACGCGGCAGGGCGCCTTGAATGCGCTGCAGGAGCGCCTTGACCTGCGCGAGCGAGCGTAAGTCCGCCACGGCACAACCGGCCAGGCGTCGTGCGGGGATGCGGCGCGCGAGCGCGGCAAGCTTGGTGGCGTTTCGGCCGTTCAGATAGACCCGCATCCCCTGCGCGCTGAGCGCCTGCGCGACGGCGGCGCCGATCCCGGAGGTGGAACCGGTAATAACGGCAGTCTTGGTACGAGCCACGCCGCTAAGATCCTAAGCTGCGGCCCGCCGGTCAAGTAGCGATGGCGAAAAGGGGGCCGAATTGACAAACTCAACTCACCCCGGGGTGAGGGTGGAGCGCTGAAATTTATGCTCGAGCTGATGTTGCCGCGCCCCCTGCGCCGACCGATGCGCATCCTGTGTCTGGGCGCGCACTGCGACGATATCGAGATTGGTTGCGGCGGCACGCTGCTGAAACTGCTGGCGCGCCGCGGGGCCGCCGATGTCACCTGGGTGGTCTTTAGCGCCACTGCCGAGCGCGAGCGTGAGTTGCGTGCGAGCGCGCAACGGTTTCTGCGTGGCGCGCGCACCAAGCAGTTGTTGGTGCATGGTTACCGCGACAGCTACTTTCCCGGCTCCTATGCTGCGATCAAGGACACCTTCCAGTCGCTGCAACAGCGCCCCGCGCCGGATCTGATTTTCACGCATCGCCGTGCGGATCTGCACCAGGATCATCGGCTGATCGGCGAGCTCACCTGGAACGCCTTTCGTCATCATCTGATACTCGAATATGAGATTCCCAAGTACGAAGGCGACCTCGCGGGCGCCAATGCCTACGTGCAACTCACGAAGGCTCAGGTGGCGATGAAAACGCGCACGCTGCGGGGCTGCTACGCGAGTCAACGCAGCAAACAGTGGTTCCGCGCCGAGACCTTCGAAGCGTTGATGCGCTTGCGCGGTGTCGAGGCGGGTGGGGGAACTCCCTGGGCCGAGGCCTTTCTGATCAGTAAGTTCAATCTGCTCTGAGGAACTCATGTCGAGGGTCTTGGGACGCTACCTCCTGCTTGCAGCGCTGGTATGCGGGGCTTTCATCCTCGCGCTCCTCTGGAGCCGCCCGCGCAGCGTGCCTGAGCCGGCGCACGATCCGGTGGGCACGCCCGAGCCTGCGACGGCCGCGAGACTCAGTCCCGCGAGCTCGGAACGGCCGACCGCGGTGCACTCTGAAGCTGCGGCCATCCCGGCCGTCCCAGCCAACGTGCCGGACGCCGAACAGCCGCCGCAGGAGCAAGCGTTACCGCCGGCGGACGCGCGCCAGCTTGCGAAGATCGCGCACGGCATGCGTGCGAACCCTGCCGGCGGCATCCTGGTCGAAGCGACGCCGCCGGGCAGCGTCGTCGGGCAATTGCGGCTGCTGCCCGGGGACGTGATCCTCTCGGTCGACGGTGTCCCGGCGACCACGCCCGAGCAGTTCGCGCTCAATTACCGCGAGCAAGGCTTGCCGCGGCAGCTCACCATCCTGCGTAACGGGACCGAGTTTCATCTGCACTAGCGCCCGTGGGGCAACTGTCGCCGGTGTCTCACGCTGGCGACACAATTGCCAACTTTTTTAACGCCAAAAGCGTCGGCCCTCTTTACAACTCGTGCCGTACACTGCGCCCGGTGCGCTCAGCGGCCGCTGATTTCGCGTCAGTTTCAGCGGAGGGACAATTGTTGCTATATCCTGACGAACGGGGTCTGGATGGGCCCCCTGTTTATGTGAAAAGGGAGCGGATGAAGGGGAGACGAACCGGGCTGGCCGCACTCGTGCTGGCCGCCTCGCTGGCTCAGGCGCAAACGGATGTCCTCGTCTCGCACTACGATGCGGGACGCACCAGCCAGAATCTCAACGAGGCCACGCTCACCGCCCAGAGTGTCAGCGTCGCCACCTTTGGCAAGGTTTATACCTTCCCGGTGGACGGGCAGGTTTACGCGCAACCCCTGTACAAGTCGAACCTCACCATTGCCGGCAAGGGCACGTTCAACGTCGTCTTCGTGGCGACCGAACACTCGAGCGTCTACGCCTTCGATGCCGACGCGGCGACGCCGATCTGGCACACGAGTTTTATCAATCCGGCCACGGGCCTGACGACGCGTCCAACCAACGCCTCGCTGGAAGACATCAACCCCGAGGTCTCGATCACTTCAACGCCGGTGATCGACCCGACCAGCAATACCCTCTACGTGGTGGCGCAGACCGTGCAGAGCGGTTCCGCGGCCTACTACTGGCTGCACGCGCTTGACATCACCACCGGACTCGACAAGGTGACGCCGGTACAGGTGCAGGCGTCCTTCGGCAGCGGGGCGACGCCGCTCAACGTCAACGCCGCGACCAGTCAGCAGCGACCCGGACTGTTTCTTCTCAACGGCGTCGTCTACGTCGGCGTCGGCTCAAACGGCGACAACTTTCCCTGGGTGGGGTGGCTCGTGGGCTACAACGCCACCACGCTCGCTCGGGTTTCCGTGTTCTGCACCTCCGGGGACGCCGCGTGGGGCGCGGGAGTTTGGTCGAGCGGTCAGGCACCGCCGGTGGATCCGAACGGCAACATCTATGTCTCAACCGGCAACGGCACTTTCAACGCCGGTCCTGACTGGGCGGACTCGTGGGTGAAGCTTTCACCCACGGCCGGATTGACCGTCACCGACTACTTCACCCCCTTCAATCAGGCCGCCCTCGGTGCCGCCGATGATGACGTCGCGGCCGCCGGCCTTACGCTGCTGCCGCCCGGGGTCGGCAGCGCCACGCACCCTAACCTGCTCGTGGGCACGGGCAAGGACGGGGAGATCTACCTCGTCGACCGCGACAACATGGGCAAGTACAACGGCTCGTACAGCACGCCCAACAGTTACATCGTTCAGTGGATCAAGTCGGGGATCGGCGGCACGGCCCTCAATCCGCTGCAAAATCCCCTGCCGTACGCCGGCAACAGCTACACCGCCCCGGCGTACTGGCAGAACCGCGTCTACCTGTGCGGCGTCAGCGATGCCTGCAAGCTCTACACGCTCAGCAACGGACAGCTGAGCAGCACGCCCACTTCGCAGGCGCCGACCACCTTTGCCTATCCGGGCGCACAACCGGTGGTCTCGGCCGCCAGCGCTTCAGCTACCAGCGCCTTGATGTGGGCGGTCGAGTTCAACTCCACACTTGGTGCCGGCGTGCTGCACGCTTACGACGCCACCAATCTCGCCACCGAGCTCTATAACAGCACTCAGGCGGCGAACAATCGCGACACCGCGGGGGCCCCGGTGAAATTCGCCGTGCCCACGGTCTCCGGCGGCAAGGTCTTCATGGGCGGTGCGGCCGGCATCGATGTGTACGCGCTGCTCGCCTCGACGCCGCAGCGCCTGACGGCGCCGACGTTCTCCCCCGCGCCCTCCAGTTACGCCGGCGCGCAATCTGTGACGATCACCGCCGCCGCCGGGGCGACGATCTACTACACCCTCGATGGCAGTCAGCCGACGCTCGCTTCGGCAATCTATACCGGGCCGCTGAACGTCGCCGCCACCACCACCATCAATGCGATTGCGGTGCAGAGCGGTAAGCTAACGAGTACCCCCGCGGTCGGTGTCTATACCATCTCGTCGCTGGCGCAAATCAGCTACGTGCAGGGGAACTACGCGACGCCGCAGTCGCCGCAGACCTCAGTGGCGGTGAAGTTCACCGCCGCGCAACAGCAGGGCGATCTCAACGTGGTCATCGTGGCCTGGGGTGATTCGAGCGCCACGCTCAAGAGCGTCACCGACAGCAGCGGCAATGTGTACGCCGCGGCCATCGGGCCCACCGTGTTGAGCGGCGTGGCGAGCCAGTCAATTTACTATGCGCCCAACATTGCCAGCGCGGCCGCGAACGCCAACACCGTGACCGTGGCCTTCAACGGCTCCGCGACTTATCCGGACATTCGCATTCTCGAGTACACAGATATCGCCGGCACGAGCCCGCTGGACGTCGTCAGCGGCGCCACCGGCAGCTCCGGCACCGCGAGCAGCGGCGCTGTGACGACGACCAACGCCAACGATCTTCTGGTCGGCGCGGACGTTACGCTGGAATACACCCTGGGCGCCGGTGCCGGCTTCACCTCACGCATGATCACCGTGCCGGACGGCGACATTGCGGAGGATCGGGTCGTCACGAGCATCGGCAGCTACGCGGCCACGGCAACCATAAGCCCTGCCGGTCCGACGATCATGCAGATGGTGGCCTTCAAAGGCGCCAGTGGCACGGCCCCGGTGACCCCCACCGCCCCGTCCGCCCTGGCGGCAACCGCCGCTTCGGCGACGGCCATCAATCTCACCTGGACGGCCGCCACGGAAACCGGCGGCAGCATCGCTCAGTATCTCATCGAGCGCTGCCAGGGCAGCGGGTGCTCGAGCTTCGTGCAGGTCGGCACGGCCACGAGCACCTCGTACGCGGATTCCGCACTCACCGGCTCGACCTCTTACAGTTATCGTGTCCGTGCCAAGGACGCCCTGGGGCAGACCGGTCCTTACTCCAACACCGCGACGGCCGTCACCCTGGCGCCCACGCCGGGCGCGCCCACGAATCTCGCGGCGACCGCATCCGGCAGTTCGCTGATCAACCTGTCTTGGGGCAAGGCGAGCGAAGTCGGCGGTACGGTGAGCCAGTACCTGATCGAGCGATGTCAGGGGGCCGGTTGCAGCAGCTTCGTGCAAATCAGCACGACGAGCAGCCTCACCTATGCGGATAGCGGCGTCACCGGATCGACCACCTACAGCTACCGTGTGCGCGCCAAGGACACCCTGGGCGACACCGGGCCGTACTCGAACGTCGCCACCGCGAGCACCGCGGCGTCGACCATCACCGCCCCCACGAATCTCACCGCCACGAGCGCCAGCTCGAGTCAGATCAATCTGACCTGGGGCGCGGCCACCGAGACCGGTGGCACCATCAGCCAGTACCGGATCGAGCGCTGCCAGGGCTCCGGCTGCAGCACCTTCGCGCAGGTCGCCACCAGCACGACCACCAGCTACAACGATGCGTCGCTCACCGCCGCGACGACTTATTCCTACCGTGTGCGCGCCGCCGATGCGGGCGGCAACACCGGCCCGTATTCCAACGTCGCGAGCGCCACGACCGCCGCGGCGGGGCCGCCGGCCATCGCATTCGTGCAGGTCAATTACGCCACGCCCCAGTCCGCGCAGGCGCGCGTCGCGGTGCCCTACACGGGGGCCCAGAGCGCAGGCGACCTCAACGTGGTGGTGGTGAGCTGGGGTGATTCGACGGCAACGATTGGCAGCCTTACCG
Organism: Steroidobacteraceae bacterium; assembly: GCA_035488075.1. Taxonomy (GTDB): domain Bacteria; phylum Pseudomonadota; class Gammaproteobacteria; order Steroidobacterales; family Steroidobacteraceae; genus 13-2-20CM-66-19. The sequence goes on from DATHLO010000281.1 coordinate 5,650, forward strand.
ATTCCAGTGGCAACACCTACCACCTCGCCGTGGGGCCGACCGTGATCTCAGGCACCGCCTCGCAGGCGATCTACTACGCCGCCGGCATCGTCGCTGCCGCGGCGGGCGCCAACACCGTCTCGGTGAGTTTCACGAGCGCCGCGGTGTACCCGGATGTTCGGGTGCTCGAATACAGCGGAATCGCCACCACGAGCCCGCTCGACGTGGTCGCCGCGGCGAGCGGCAACAGCAGCTTGAGCAGCAGCGGTGCGGTGACCACCACCAATGCGAACGATCTGATCATCGGGGCGAACGTGGTGTACACGACGACGACCGGTGCGGGCGCAGGATTCACGAATCGCGTCATCACGGTCCCGGACAGCGATATCGCCGAAGATCGTATCGTGAGCGCCACGGGCAGCTACACCGCGACGGCCCCGCTGAGCCCGCCCGCACCCTGGATCATGCAGCTCGCGGCATTCAAAGCGCACCCTTAGACCGCCCTTCGCAGCCCTTCAGCGCCTCCGCGCCCGCACAGACTGTCGGTCGCGCGAGACGGTTTCCCTTAATCACGCCTCAAGTGTGATGCTCTTCACAGTCCTTGCCCCGGAGGGCTTTACACTTTCCTGTAAAGTTCCCGGTAGCTCACCGGACGTCACTGTGTAAAGCGAAGGCTGCATGCGCATCCGCGTTCTCGGACAACATGTCCCGGCCTCGATCGCCGTCCTTGCGCTCGCGGAGGGCCTGATCGCCTT
>DATHLO010000282.1:0-12199 GCA_035488075.1 Steroidobacteraceae bacterium
CAGCCGCCCGCGTACGCGGAACTGCACTGCCTTTCCAACTTCACCTTCCTGCGCGGTGCGTCCCATCCGCATGAGCTCGTGGCGCAGGCGGTGGCGCTCGGCTATGAGGCACTGGCGCTCACGGATGAGTGTTCGGTGGCCGGCGTGGTGCGCGCGCACATGGCGGCGAAGGAGCGGCCGCTCAAGCTCATCGTCGGCTCGGAGTTTCGCCTGCAGTGCGGCTTGAAGTTCGTCGCGCTGGCGATCAATCGGCAAGGCTACGCACGGCTGTGCCGGCTCATTACCCGCGGCCGGCGCGCGAGTAAGAAGGGTACCTACCGCCTGACGCGCGCCGATGTAGACACAGCGCAGCTGGCGCACTGCTTCATCCTCTGGATACCCGGCGCCGCGGCACGGCCCGAGGAGCTGGCGTGGCTCGCGGCCCGCTTCCCCGGAAAGTTGCGCATCGCGGTCGAACTGCTGCGCGAGGGCAGCGATGGCGCGCGCCTCGCCGCACTCACGCAGCTCGGTGCGCAGCACGGTGTGCCGCTGCTCGCGAGCGGCGATGTGCACATGCATGTGCGCGCGCGCCGGCGCCTGCAGGATGCGCTCACCGCGATTCGCCTCGGTGTACCGATCGGGGCCGTGGGCGCACGGCTGTACGCGAACGGCGAGCGCTACCTGCGCGAACCACGCCGCCTCGCGCGCCTGTATGCGCCGCCGCTGCTCGAGGCGGCGGTGGCGGTGGCGCAGGCGTGTCACTTTTCCCTGGACGAGCTGCGCTACGAGTATCCACACGAGCTGGTGCCACCGGGCGAGAGCGCGACGAGCTACCTGCGCAAGCTTGCGCAAGCGGGCGCCCGCTGGCGCTGGCCGGCGGGCGTGCCCGAGTGCGAGCGCACCGCTCTCGAGCACGAGCTCGCCCTCATCGCCGAGCTTGGGTACGAGCCGTACTTTCTCACCGTGCACGACATCGTCGCTTTCGCCCGCGCTCAGGGCATTCTTTGCCAGGGGCGCGGCTCTGCGGCCAATTCGCGCGTCTGCTACTGCCTCGGGATCACTTCGGTCGATCCGCAGCGCGGGGCGGCCATGCTGTTCGAGCGCTTCATCTCGCGCGAGCGCAACGAGCCGCCCGACATCGACATCGATTTCGAGCACGAGCGGCGCGAGGAGGTGCTGCAGTACGTCTATGCCAAGTACGGCCGCGAGCGCGCCGCGCTTGCGGCCACGGTCATCATGTACCGGCCGCGCAGCGCACTGCGCGATCTGGGCAAGGTGTTCGGTCTCACCCCCGCGGCCAGCCTGCGCTTAGCGAAGGTCATGCAGTGGTGGGACGGCAGTGCCGCCATGGCCGAGCGGCTGCACGCGGCGGGCTTTGACCTTGAAAGCGCCTGGCTCAGGCGCCTCGTGCCGCTCGCGCAGGAACTCGTGGCTTTCCCGGGTTTCCCCCGGCACCTGTCGCAGCACGTCGGCGGCTTCGTCATCTGCGCAGGAGTGCTGGAGGAGCTGGTGCCCATCGAGAACGCGGCCATGCCCGAGCGCACCGTGGTGCAGTGGGACAAGGATGACCTGAATGACTTGGGGCTGCTCAAGGTGGATCTGCTGGCGCTTGGCATGCTGACGGCGCTCAAGCGCGCTTTCACGCTCGTGAACGCGTACCGCGGCACGCAGTACACACTCGGCACGCTGCCGCCCGAGGATCCCAAGGTCTATGACATGGTGTGCCGCGCCGACACCATCGGGGTATTCCAGATCGAGTCGCGGGCGCAGATGGCCATGCTGCCGCGCCTGCAGCCACGCTCCTACTACGACCTCGTTATCGAGGTGGCCATCGTGCGCCCGGGGCCCATTCAGGGGGACATGGTGCACCCGTATCTGCGGCGCAGGAGCGGCGCGGAACCCGTCGAGTATCCGGGCGAGGAGGTGCGCGCGGTGCTGGAGCGCACGCTTGGCGTGCCGATCTTCCAGGAACAGGTGATGCAGATCGCCATCGTCGCCGCCGGCTTCACTCCCGGGGAGGCGGATGCGCTGCGTCGTGCGATGGGCGCGTGGAAGAGAACCGGCGGCCTGGATCCGTTTCGCGAGCGACTGCTGCAAGGCATGCACGCGAAAGGTTATCCGGCCGAGTTCGCGCAGCGCATCTACCAGCAGATGCTCGGCTTTGGTGAGTACGGTTTCCCGCAATGCGTCGTGGGTGAAACTCGCGTGGTGGACGCAGACTCGGGGCAGTGGTTGAGCATCGACGAAATCACATCCGGCCGTGCCTCACTGAAGGCCACGATTGCGTGCGATGCGGACCTGCGTTTACGACGACGCAGGGTTATCGCAGTCAAGTCGAGCGGAGTAAAGCCCGTATGGCGTCTGCGGACGGCTCTGGGCCATACCATTTCAGCGACGGCCGAACACCCTTTCCTGACCATGACCGGATGGCGCGCGCTCGGGGAGCTGCGGCTAGGTGACTGTGTAGCGGCCGCGCGCGCACTACCGGTACGCGGACGCCGCCGGTGGCCACGCCATCAAATCGTGGTTCTTGCGGATTTGATTGCCGAAGGAAATCTGTGTCATCCGAATACGTTTTATTTCTATTCGAGTGCTGCGTGGCACTGCGAGGATTTTGTGCGAGCCGTCGAGCGGTTCCCGAATACACGCGCAGTCATCGAGCGTTATCGAAGCTGTTTCTCGGTACGTGTCCGCCGGATTGATCGAAGTTCTCCCGCGCAGGCCGTCATTTGGGCACGGACGCTGGGCATCTGGGGATTGGGCGCGAGGGAAAAGCACCTGCCATTCGAAACCCTTGAGTTATGTCGTAGCAACATTGCCCTGCTACTTGCCCGACTCTGGGAAGGCGACGGCGGCCTCTCTGTGACCGCAGGTCATGCTTCATACGATACCGCCTCGTCGCGACTGGCAACTGAAGTTCAGTATCTGCTGCTGCGTCTTGGCATCGTCGCACGTCTTTACCGACGGACACGTGCCTACCGGGGACAGACACTCGAGCATCACGTAGTCGTTGTCACGGGTGCAGAGCCGCTGAGCCGGTTTTGGCGCCGTATAGGCCGCTTCTTCCTCGACCCGGAGAAGCGTAAGCGATCAAGTACTCTGGCAATGCGCCGCAAGGGCCGCATGTCATACGACCTCATTCCCGCCGAAGTCCGTATGGTGATCCGTCGGGAGCGCGAGCGGGCTGGGCTCACCTGGAATGAGATCGGACGCGCGACGGGTCTCGGTATGCGCGAAATATGCTCGCGCGGAGGCAAGAAAATCGGGTTTCGCCGCTTCGTGATCGGGCGTCTGGCGGCTGTTCTGCGCTCCGCGGAGCTCGCGCGGCTTGCGGCTTCTGACATCTACTGGGACCGGGTGGTGGCGATCGAGGCGTTAGGACCCCAGGCAACCTATGACCTGCAGATCGAGGACGACCATAACTTCCTGGCCAACAACCTCGTAGTTCACAACTCGCACGCCATGAGCTTTGCGCTCCTGGTGTACGACTCGGCGTGGCTCAAATGCCATGAGCCAGCCGCCTTCACCTGCGCGCTGCTCAACAGCCAGCCCATGGGCTTCTATGCGCCCGCGCAGCTGGTACGCGATGCGCGTGCCCACGGCGTGGAGGTACGGCCCGTGGATGCCTGCGTCAGCCTCTGGGACTCAACCCTCGAGCGCAGCGCGCAGGGCGCGCCCGCACTGCGCTTAGGTTTACGCCTGGTGAAGTCTTTGAGCGAGGCCGGTGCCGCGCGCCTCATCAGCGCGCGCGCGGCGCAGCCCCTGGCGAGCGTGGCGGATCTTGCCCTGCGCGGCGCGCTCGACCGCGGCGATCTGGAAGCCCTCGCCGCCGCCGGCGCATTCGCCGCCTTAAGCGGCAACCGGCATCTGGCCTTCTGGGAGGTGGCCGGCACCGAGCGCGCGCTGCCGCTGGGGCTTACCGACACCCGCGGAGCGGTTGCAGAGGAAGGCCGGCCGCTTCTGAGTGCCCCGAGCGAGGGGCAGGGCATCGTCGCCGACTATGCGGCCCTCGGGCTCACCTTAGGGCGGCATCCGCTCGCGCTCTTGCGCGAACGCCTGCGCGCGTGGGCGCTCCTGAGCGCGGCGGAGCTGAAGAACGCGCATCACGGGGCACGGGTGCGTACCGCCGGCATTGTGCTCATGCGCCAGCGTCCGGCCACGGCCAGCGGGGTCACTTTCCTCACGCTCGAGGATGAGAGCGGCCAGGTGAACGTCATCGTCTGGGAGCGCGTCGGCCGCGAGCAGCGCGCAGCGCTGCTCGAGTCGCGCCTGCTGGAAGTGCACGGGGAGCTGCAGCAGCAGGAGGGGGTCTCGCACCTGATCGCCCACCGGCTCATCGACCGCACGGGGCTCCTGGGCGAGCTGCTGACGCGCTCGCGGGATTTTCATTGAAGGCTCAGCCGTGGCGCGGCTTGCGGCGGGAGCGGCGGCCGGACGCTGCGCCGTCATCGCCGATCTCGTAGTCCTCGAAATCACTGGTGAGTTCGGCGGTGTGCCGGTCCTCGAGGAGGCGTTCCAGGCGCCGCCACGCCGGGTCCCCGGCCTTCTGGCCGCGGCGCTTGGCCAAATCGAGGTCCTTGATGACCTGATCCAGGTCGACGTCGCCGTCCTCAACGACCGGCTCGTCGGCTTCTTCGTCCTCGAATTCGTCTGATTCCGGCTTTTCGCTCATGCCTAGGCAGGGTCCTGGCAGGAATTGGACGGCGCGAAGTTAAATCAGATGCCCCGCTCACTGCAATCTCGTGCACGCGCTTTGTGAAGCGCTGCCCCTTTTGCCCCGCAAATCAGCGCCCTTCAGTGGATCAGGTTGTTCATCTGGAAGATCGGCAGGAGCATCGCGAACACGATCCCCATGACGAACGCACCCATGAGAATGATGAGCAGCGGGCCGAGCAGGCCCACCATGGCGGCCAGCATGCCATCGAGCTCGCGTTCCTGGCTGATCGCGGAGCGCTCGAGCATGTTATCGAGCTGCCCGCTCGACTCCCCGCTGGAGATCAGGTGGATCGTCATGGGCGGGAAGAGGCGGCTGCGGGCGAGCGAACGGCCGATCGGGGCGCCCTCGCGCACACGCGCTGCCGCATCGGTCACCGCATCGCGCATCGGCAGGTTGGTCACCACCTCACCGGAGATGCGCATCGCCTCGAGTACCGGTACCGAGCTGCCCGAGAGGATGCTGAAGGTGCGGGTGAAGCGCGCGGTATTAAAGCCGCGCACGAGCTTGCCCAGGATCGGCACGCGCAGCTGCCAGGACTGGAAGGTGCGTTTGGCGGCGGGGTTGCGCTGCCAGCGGCCGAAGATCCAGATCGCCAGCGCCAGCCCGATCAGCACGTAGATGCCGTACAGGCGAAAGAAGTCGCTCGTGCCGATGAGGGCGCGTGTGATGAGCGGCAACTTCGCCTTGGTCGACTCGAACACCGAAACCACCTTCGGCACCACGAATACGAGCAGGAACGAGACGATCACGAAGCACATGACCGTGAGCACGATCGGGTAGAGCAACGCCGCCAGCACCTTCTGGCGGATCTGTTCGCGGCTCTCGGTGTAGTCGGCCAGGCGCTCGAGTACGTTATCCAGATGCCCGGACTGCTCGCCGGCGGCCACCGTGGCGCGGTAGATCTCCGGGAAGACACGCGGGAACTCGGTGAAGCCGTCCGCAAGGGTATGCCCCTCCATCACCCGCGCGCGCACCCCGAGGACGATGCTCTGCACGCGCGGCTTCTCGGTCTGCTGCGACACCGCCAGCAGCGACTCCTCGAGTGGCAGCCCGGCGCGCACCAGGGTGGCGAGCTGGCGCGTGAACAGCGCAAGATCCGCGGGCGAGACGCGCCGCATGAGACTGAAGGAGCGCTGGCGCTTGGCCTCGCGCTGCGCCACTTCCGCGATCGTGACCGGCAGCAGCTGCTGCTCGCGCAGCAGCTGGCGGATGTGGCGCGGGGTGTCCCCCTCGAGAATGCCCTTGCGCTCGTGGCCGCCGGCATCCAGGGCGGTGTATTCGAACGCGCCCAAGCTTCAGTCCTCGCGCGTGACGCGCAGTATTTCCTCGAGGGTGGTTTCACCGCGCAGCACGCGGGCGCGGCCATCGTCGCGGATGGAGGGCGTGCTCAGGCGCGCGTGGCGCTCGATCTGCTGCTCGGAGACGCCGTCGTGGATCATGGTGCGCATCGCATCATCGACCATGATGAGCTCGTAGATCCCCGAGCGGCCGCGGTAACCGCCGGTCGGATCGCGCCCGGGCCGGTAGAGCGTCGGTGAGGGATCGCTCGGACCCAGATTCAGCAGCCGCCGCTCGTACTCGCCCGCGGCGAAGGGCTGCTTGGTCTCGGGGCTCAGGACGCGCACCAGGCGCTGCGCCAGCACGCCGATGAGACTTGAGGAGAGCAGGAACGGCTCGATGCCCATGTCGCGCAGGCGCGTGATGGCACCGGCGGCGGTATTGGTGTGCAGCGTGGAGAGCACCAGGTGGCCGGTGAGACTCGCCTGCACCGCGATCTGTGCGGTCTCGAGGTCACGGATCTCACCGATCAGCACCACGTCCGGATCCTGGCGCAGGATCGCGCGCAGGCCGCGCGCGAAGGTCATCTCCACCTTGGTGTTCACCTGCGTCTGGCCGATGCCGTCGATGTAGTACTCGATCGGATCTTCCACGGTCATGATGTTCTGGGTGTTGTCGTTCAGGCGCTCGAGCGCCGCGTACAGCGTCGTCGTCTTGCCCGAGCCGGTGGGGCCGGTGACCAGGAGGATGCCGTGGGGCTTGTGGATCAGCTCATCGATCGCGCTCTGGGTGCGCGTATCCATGCCGAGGGAATTCAGGTCGAGCTTGCCGGCCTGCTTGTCGAGGATACGCAGCACCACGCGCTCGCCGTGCCCGGAAGGGATGGTCGAGACGCGCACATCGACCGCGCGGCCGGCGATCTTCAAACTGATGCGACCGTCCTGCGGCAGACGCTTTTCGGCGATGTCCAGGCGCGACATGACTTTGATGCGCGACACCACCAGCGGCGCCACGGCACGCTTGGACTGCAGCACCTCGCGCAACACCCCGTCGATGCGAAAGCGCACCACGAGGCGGTTCTCGAACGGCTCGACGTGGATATCCGAGGCGTTCTCCTTCACCGCCTGCGTGAGCACGGCGTTGATCAGGCGGATGATGGGGGCATCATCCTCGCTGTCCAGCAGGTCCGCCTGCTCGGGCAGATCCTGTGCCAGGTGCGCAAGATCGGTCGTGTCATCGAGCCCCTCGACCGCCTGCATGGCATCCGAGCCGGCCTCGTAGGCGCGCCGCAGCAGCTGGTCAAACTCCGCCTCCGGCACGCGCTCGAGCCGCACCTGGCGGCGCAGGTAGCGGCGCACCTCGGCGAGGGCCTGGGGCGAGGCGCTGTCGCGGTAGCTGCACTCGGCCACCCCGTCGACCACGCGGTTCACGAGTACGCCGTGGCGCTTGGCGAAGGCGAACGACAGCCGTCGGCCGGCCTCCTCGGGGACTTCGCTGCGCGTGGCGACGTCGTTCATGGCTGTCCGGGGCCTGGGGCCGGGCTCGTCTTCGCCTCCGGCTTCGCCGTATCGCTCGGGGCCGCCTGGCCGGGGGGAGTGCCGGCGCCTGGTGGCGTCGTCGGCGCCTCGGACGGCGCGGCGGGCGGCGTGGCGGGCGCGACGTACGGCTGCAGCGGCGGCAGATTCGGATCCGGGGTGTTGGGCAGCAGCGGCAGCGCCTCGCGCTTTTGGATCCCGTGCTGCTGATCGCGCATGTAGTTGTACTTCAGCTCCGTCTCGTAGGCGGCCTGCTGCTGATCGCGCAGGATCTTCGGGCGGATGAACATGATCAGGTTGTTCTTGGTCGCCATCGCGTTACGCGTCTTGAACAGCAGGCCGAGAATCGGGATGTTGCCGAGGAAGGGCACGCGGTTCTCACCCTTGGTGCTGTCATCTTCGATGAGGCCGCCGAGCACCACGACGCCGCCGTCCTCGATCAGTACGTTGGTCGTGATGGTGCGCTTGTTCGTGACGAGATCGACCGCGCCGGCGGGCTTCTGGCCGATGCTCGAGCTCTCGATGGAGATCTTCAGCATCACCGCCGAGCCCTCCGGGGAGATGGTCGGTGTCACCTTGAGGATCGTGCCGACTTCCTCGCGCTGGATCGTCTGGAAGGGATTCACCGTGCCCCCGGTCACGGCCGTGGTGTTGGTGAACTGACCGGTAATGAAGGGCACTTCCTGCGCGACCTTAAGCTCCGCCTCCTGATTGTCCATCGTGACCGTCGAGGGCGTGGCGACGATATTGGTGGTGGTGTCGGCGCGGATGGCACGAATCATGGCGGCGAAGTTCACCCCGGTGCCGGCGATGCGGCCGATGCCGATCGTCGTGCCCTGCAGCAGCGGGGTCGTGACGCTCGCGGGGTTCTGGATCGCGCCAGCCAGATCCACGATGCTGGTGCCGCCGATCGGGGAGACGAAGCTGCCAACCGGGACGGTCTCCCCGTTGGAGAAGGCGGCCCAGTTGATGCCGAGCTCGGAGTCCTTATCCACGTCCACTTCGGCGATGATCGCCTCCACCAGCACCTGCGGGCGGCGGATATCGAGCTTGTCGATGATGCTCATCACCGCGTGCATGATGCGTGGCGGGGCGGTGATGACGAGCGCGTTGTTGGTCGGATCCGCCCACACCATGGCATTGCGTTCCGCCACGGCCTGCGCCGAGGTGCCCCCGCCGGTGATCGGACCCTGGATGCCGGCGGCCCCGGCGACCGACTGCACGATGCCGGTGATCTGCTCCTTGAGCTTGGGCGCGATCTTCTCCGCATCCGCGTAGTGCAGGTAACGTACGCGCGTGTCGCCGCCGGTTTCGAGCGGAGTGTCCAGGTGCGCAATGAGGGCGCGCACCCTCAGGCGCTGCGACTGTTCCCCGGCGATGAGCACGCTGTTGGAGCGCTCATCGGCCACGACCTTGATGGTCGCGCCCTCGGCGGCGTTCGCGCCCTGGTAGAGCGAGTTCACCACGCGCACGATCTCGGCCGCCCCCGCATTCTGCAGCGAGATGATTTCCGGGTCCTGACCACTTGACTGGTCGATGCGCTGGATGATGCGCATGATGCGGTTCACGTTGCTCGCGTGATCGGAGATGATGAGGATGTTCGATGCGGGGTAGGCGGCAAGGTGCCCGTACTGCGCGATCATGGGTCGCAGGATCGGGATGAGCTGCGCGGCGCTCACGTTGTGCACCTCCATCACCTGCGTGACCATCTCATCGGAGGTCGCGCTCACACGATCGGGCAGGTCATTGGAGGGAAACTGCCGCGCGTTGGCGTCGGGCAGGATCTTCACGATGTTCCCGGAAGGTACGGCGATGAAGCCGTACACCTGCAGGATGGACAGGAACGCTTCGTAGAAGGCCGCCGGCGACATCGGCGTGGAGGAGAGCATCGTCACCTGCGCGCGCACGCGCGGATCGATGATGAAGTTCTTGCCCGTGGCGGCGCTGACCGCCTCGGCGATCTGGGTGATATCGGCGTCCTTGAAGTTCGGGGTGATGCGCTGCACCTGCTGTGCCGAGGCGAGCGAGGCCGCCAAGAGCACCGCGAGCGTGCGCACGATGAACGAACGTAAACCTGTCTTTCGCAAAATTTCCCCCCGCTAAACGCGTCGGCTCATCTACCGGCCAGTGCTGCCCTCGTTCGTCGGCGGCGCCTGACCCGTCGGCGTATCCTCCGGCGGTGGCCCGCCGCCGGGCGGTGGTCCGCCGACGGGGCCGCCCGCGGGTACGCTCCCATTGCCGCCCAGGGGCATGGCACCCGCAGGAGCACCCTGGGCCGGTTGAGCCTGGGCGGCCACGCTGTCCGCTTCCTGCGCCACCTGGGCAAGATTCAGTAGCAAATCCTGCTGCTGCCCGCCGCGAATGACTGTGACGCGCGCCTCACTCGCGCTCGAGAGCGTGCGCAGGATCTGCTCACTTCGATCACGATCATCGAGCGGCGTTCCGTTGATCGCCGTCACCTGGTCACCGGCATGCAGCCCGAGTGTGTTGAAGGCGGCGCGGTTGCGACCCGGGTACACCCGGAAACCGTTCAGGTGACCGTGATCCATGACCGGCTGCGGCCGTATGACGTCCCCGATGAGCCCGGGTTGCTCGCTGATCATGCGGCGCATGCGCTCGACCGGGTTCTCCGCGCTCTGAAACTGCGCGCTCGAGGGCAGCGGCGCGGTGGCACTCATCTGGTGGGGCAGGGCGAGGGATTCAAGCTGTCCGTCGCGGTCGATGACCACCCGATCGCTGTACACCGAGTGCAGTTTCGGGCCCCCGGCGATCATGTCGCCGACCGCATACACTTTCGCGCTCTGTGCGTTCGGTCCGAGGATCGCGAGCCCGTTTTGCGGATCATTGCCGGCGATGATGCCGGTGAGCACCAAGGGCATGGCGGTGGCGGGCGCATTGGCACCGTCCTGCTGCGCCACGGGTGCTGCGCCGAAGAGGTGGGCATTGGTGATCGCGGCCAGGTCAAGCTGGCGCGCCGCTACCGCCCGGTGCGCCACGGCCGCCGCCTTGCCGCCGCCGCTGGCGAGATCCGTGACGATGAGCGCCGCCTGTACGCCCAGGGCGAGCGCGAGAACCCAGGTCGCGATCCGCGGTCCTTCATTGAGCAGCAGTGCGCGCCAGCGCTCCTGCGCCGGGACGCCCTCGAGCCAGGAAGCCGCGTTCATGGGGAAAAGAGCATGAGCTTAGATGTCGTCCTCAAGGCCGCCCGCATACCCGCGCGGCGCGCCTCGGGCGCACCGCACCACGCCTCACGCGCCCGCCATCATAGGGTGTGGTGCTTGTGCTCTCAAGCGATTGTTTCTGCAGGAGTAACTACTACTCATTCTGGCAGGCTTGTGTTGCCGTTTCGCGACCCCTATAAAGACTGTCATGCCCGATCCTCATCCGGTCCGCCCTGATACTGGCGTCGTCGTCGAAGAGGCGCGGCCGGAAGTCAAACAGCCGCCGCTGTACCGGGTGGTTCTGCTCAATGACGACTACACCCCCATGGAGTTTGTCGTCGATGTGCTGGAAAAGTTCTTTGCGCTGAACCGTCCGACCGCCACGCGCGTCATGCTCGAGGTGCACACTAAGGGCAAGGGCGTGTGCGGGGTGTTCACGTACGAGATCGCCGAGACTAAGGTGGCTCAGGTGACCACGTACGCCCGCGACCATCAGCACCCGCTCATGTGTACATTGGAAGAGGCTTGAAAGCGGCGCTGTCTGACTGAATGAATGGCTGGGAAGGTATGTACTTATTGAACGCTCAACTTGAAAGGTCCGCCTAAGTGCTGTCCAACGAGCTCGAATACTGTCTGAACGATGCGTTCCACCAGGCGCGTGAGGCGCGTCACGAGTACCTCACGGTCGAGCACCTGCTCTTGGCGATTCTCGACACGCCCAAGGTGCGCGAAGTGCTGCGTGCCTGCGGAGCCGACCTCGCCAAATTCAAACAGGAGCTGAAGGAGCACATCGAGCAGTCGACCCCGAAGCTCGAAGAAGGCGAGGAGCGCGAGGTACAGCCGACGCTCGGCTTCCAGCGCGTGCTGCAGCGGGCGGTGTTCCACGTGCAGTCCAGCGGCAAGAAGGAAGTCGGCGTCGCCAACGTGCTGGTCGCGATCTTCAGCGAGAAGCAGAGTCATGCGGTATTTCTCCTCAACCGCCGCCACGTGACGCGCCTGGACGTCGTCAACTACATCTCCCACGGACTCTCCAAGATCGCCGAAGAGAAAACCGACAAGGACGAGTCAAGCGCCGAGGGTGAGCGCGACGGGGAGGGTGGCAGCGCACTCGAGAAGTACACCACCAATTTGAACCGCATGGCGCAGGACGGGCGCATCGATCCGTTGATCGGCCGCAAGCTTGAGGTCGAACGCACCATCGAGATCCTGTGCCGCCGCCGTAAGAACAACCCCCTGTACGTCGGCGAAGCCGGCGTCGGCAAGACCGCGATCGCCGAAGGTCTTGCGCGCCTGATTGTCGAGGGCAAGGTGCCCGAGGTGCTGTCCGACTCCACGATCTTCGCCCTCGACATGGGCGCGCTCATCGCCGGCACCAAGTACCGCGGCGACTTCGAGAAGCGCCTCAAAGGGGTCATCACGGAGCTGAAGAAGCTCCCGGGTGCGATCCTCTTCATTGACGAGATCCACACCGTGATCGGCGCCGGCGCGGCCTCGGGCGGCGTCATGGACGCCTCCAACCTCATAAAGCC
>DATHLO010000283.1:0-5213 GCA_035488075.1 Steroidobacteraceae bacterium
CTGCCCCACACGCAGGGGCGGGAGACTTCGCATGGCAAGGTACGGTAAGGCAGCGGGCGCTAAGGTCGAGCGGGCGATGAAGGAGCGCAAGCAGGGGAGGCTGCGCAGCGGCCGCTCGGGCAAGAAAGTCACCAGCCGCAAGCAGGCGATCGCGATTGGGCTTTCAGAAGCGCGCCGGCGCGGAGCGAAAGTGCCGCGGCGGAGCACCTCGAGCTAGCCGCGCGCCGAGATCACGAACCCGCCGGCGGCTCGGCCTCAGCGCGGGTCTGGGCGGCGAAGAGTTTGCGGACCGAGTCCATGTCGTCCGCTTCGGCGGGCCGCTTGTCGGTGCGATAGCGCTTCACCCGCGCCAGGCGCAGCGCCACGCCGCCCGGGTAGCGGCTGCTGGCCTGCAGGTCGCTGAAGGCAATCTCCACGACCAGTTCGGGTCGGACGTAGACGGTTCCGGGCTCGCGCCGCACCTCGCGCGCGAGAAACTCGTGGGTCTGCCATGTGAGCATCTCATCGGTAAGGCCCTTGAAGGTCTTGCCGAGCATGACGTAGGCGCCCGTGAGGGGTTCGAGCGCGCCCAGGTGCAGGTTGGAAAGCTTGCCGCTGCGGCGGCCGTGGCCCCATTCGGCGGCCAGTACGACCAGATCGAGCGTGTGCGCGCGCTTGATCTTCAGCCAGCTCGCGCCGCGGTTGCCTGCCTCATACGGTGCCTCGAGCGCCTTGGCCATGACGCCCTCATGGCCTGCCTCGAGCGCCTCCGCGTAGAAGGCGCGCGCGGCGGGTTCCGAGGAGGTGATGAGTCGTGGGATCCGCGCGGACTCGGGCACCGCCCGTGTCAGTGCCGCGAAGCGCTCGTGCGTCGGGCGGTCCGTGAGGGTCTGTGCTTCGCCGCGCAGGCAGTCGAAGAAGAAGGCCTGCAGCGGCAGCTCGCTGCGCAGCTGCTCGAGCGCGAGTTTACGGCCGAAGCGACGCATCGTGACCTGGAAGGGGCGCGGGCGGCCGTGCGAATCGAGCGCAATCGCCTCGCCATCGAGAATCAGCACCGCCGCGGGCAGCGCGCGTACCAGCTCGACGATCTCGGGCACCGCCTGCGTCACCTCGTTGAGCGCGCGCGTGTAGATGCGTACCTCGCGGCCCTCCTTGTGCGCCTGGATGCGCGCCCCGTCCATCTTCCACTCGAAGGCCACCTCGCCGGTGAGCTCGCGCAGCGCCGCACCCACATCCGGCGCGGTCTGCGCGAGCATGGGCGTGACGGGCGCGAACAGCCGCAGCTGAAACTGAGCGAGTGCGTCCGCGCCGCTTTGCAGCGCGGTGCGTGCCACCGCGCCCAGATCGCCGCCATACATGGCCGCGCGCCGCACCTGCGCGAGCGGCACTTGCGCGGCGGCGGCGATCGCTTCGACCATGATGCCCTCGAGCGCGCCCTGACGCAGCTCACCCGTCAGCAGCTGCAGCAGAAACGGCTGCTCCGCCGCGCTCGCGCGCGCGAACAGCTGTCGCAGCGCCTCCTCGCGGCGCGCCGCCGATCCGGCGCCGCGCATTTCTGCCAGTGCACCCAGGCGCTCGTCGAGCTCTGCGACAGAGAGGATCGGGGAGGGGGCGGGCGGTTGCGCCGCTGCGGCTGCGAGCGTCGCGTAGCCGAGGCCGATGCGCCCCTGCGGGATCTCCCCCGACAGGTAGCGCGTGGCGAGCGGGATTTCCGCGGGCGCGAGTGATTTGAGCAGCGCGGCGAGCTCGCGCACCTTGGCCAGGCGTGCGCGCGTTGCGCGCACACGCTGCGAGGTGGCGACCAGCGAGTCAAGGAGCGTCACGGGAGAATTGTAGGGGGAAAGCCCTTAGCGAAGAGAGTCGCTGAGCGCGAGCAGATTCTGCGGCTTGATGTGGATGAAGCCGGCGCGGGGACTGTCGATGTCCGCGATGAGGTAGAAGGCGATCGCCACTACCACGGGCAGCACGCTCAGCAACCCCAAGCTCGATTTGAGGTGACGCACCGCGTAACCGAGCATGAGGTTGCACAACACGGCGATCAGGATCATGAGCGTCCACGCCGCCCGCGGGATGCGGTTCCACCACGCCGCCTGCGTGTAGCCCTGGGCGTTGAGCACGTCGTTCATGCCCGCCACCACGAGCGCGTTGATCGGATTGGGCTGGTTGCCGAGCGGGCGTACCGAGGCCCACAGCTGCCCCTGCAGCGCGCTGGTCTGCGTGTTGATCTGCGTCAATTGGGCGCGATCGCGGTTGCCGTAAAAGAGCACACGCTGCGCCAGATACTGCTTCAGCAGCACTCGTGTGCGGGCCGCGTCAGCTTCCGGGAGGAAGTCGGCGCGCAGGTATTCGGTGCCGATCGCGTTCGCCTCCGCCTCTTCATAGTTCTTGCGCAGGTCGTAGCGGCTGGTCGCCATCGAAAAGCTGAAACCGATGATGAGCCCGAGGAGGGTGAGCGTGGCGGCCAGCACCAGGCCCAGGTCCTCGTGCGCCTCAGGGTCCGCGGGCGCCCGCCGGCCCAGATACGTCGCCCCGAAGCGCGCGCACAGCCACAACGCGGCGAAGGAGACGAGGGCGAGCACCAGCGGCGTGTCGGTTAGGTAGTGCATAGCCTCGATCACGAAACCGGCGGTGCGCCGCCTTCCTGACGGCGGCGTGCGACGAACGCGTTGAGCGCCTCCAGGGTGGATGCGTCCTGGGGCGGGGGCTGGAAAGCGGCAAGCGTGGCGCGCCACAGGGCCCCGGCACGCTCGGTCGCAGTTTGCGCGCCCGCATCCGCCCAGGCGCCGAAATTGCGCCAATCCGAGACGAGTGGACTATAGAAGGCGTCGCGGTAACGCTGCATGGTATGTGCCGCGGCGAAGAAGTGTCCGCCGGGCCCCACCTCGGCGACCGCATCGATGCCGATCTCCTCCATCGAGGCGGACACCGGCTGGAACAGTTCCGCGAACATCTGCAGCATCTCGACATCCAGAATGAACTTCTCGGTCGAGGCCGTCAGCCCGCCTTCGAGCCAACCGGCGGCGTGCAGTACGAAATGGCAGCCGCCGAGCAGCGCGCCCCACAGGCTCATCTGGGATTCGTAAGCCGCTTGCGCGTCCGGTGAGTTGGAGGCGGTCGCGCTCGAGCAGCGCCACGGCACGCCGATGTGTCGTGCCAGCTGCCCGGCACCGAACGCCGCCTTGGTGTACTCGGGCGTACCGAAGGCTGGTGAACCCGACTTCATGTCGACGTTCGAGGTGAAGCTGCCGTACATGACCGGAGCGCCCGGGCGGATGAGCTGCGCCAGCGTGATCCCGAACAGTGCCTCCGCGTGCGCAAGCGTGAGGGCCCCGGCGATCGTGATGGGCGCCATGGCACCCGCCAGCGTGAAGGGCGTGATGATCACCAGCTGCCCGTGACGCGCAAACTCGATGATGCCGTCCGTCATCGGCAGGTCAAGCTGCAACGGCGAATTGGTGTTGCAGATGGTGTAACAGCGCGGTTGGCTCTGAAAGCTCGCCTCATCGATGCCGCAGGCGATGCGCAGCATCGCAAAGCAATCGGCGAGCTGGCCGTCGCCGCGGCAGTAAAAGTACGGCACCTTATCCCCGAGGGTGAGCTGCGCGAAGCTCGTATCCAGATGCCGCTCGGCGATGGGTATGTCCTGCGGCTCGACCATCTGTCCGAGCACGTGGATCACGTCGAAGGCCTGTGCGAGGCGCACCCAGTCGCGGTAGTCCGCGAGCGTGCCGGAGTGCTTGCCGTGCGCCTGATCGCTCACGCTCGGGGGTCCTGCGACCGGCGCGAACACGACGTGGCGTCCGCCGACGCGGCACGTGCGCGCGGGGTTGCGCGCGACCAGGGTGGCTTCGGCGGGCACCATGCCGAGCGCTTGGGATACCAGCGCCGGATCCAGGCGCACCATGTGCGTGCCTTCGTCGACGCTCGCGCCGCCGGCAGCGAGTGCCGCCCGGCCGCGCGGGGAGAGCACCCGCATGCCCTGACGCTCGAGAATCCCGAGCGCGGCTAGGTGCATGCTCTCGACCTGGTCGTTTGAGAAAATCCTGACGGGCTCAAACGGATTCACAAGATTGCGGTAGCGCGCGGAGCGCTGCACCCCGGTGGCGGTGCCGCCGCGGACAGCACCGGGCCGACGTGGTCTCGTCCTCGAAGTCGTCTCGGGATTGGTCATATAAAGATTGAGTATGCCACCCGCCCTGTGGCGCCGGTTGGCCGGCCCCCGGGGGATACAGCTAGTATCACCGATCCGCAGCCCGCGTTTTAAGCAGGATCACGTATGCCCGCCGTCGCGACCACTGAGCAGATCCGCAGTCACTTCCCCGCGCTCGCCCGCCGCCACGGGAATTTCCCGGTGGCGTACTTCGACGGGCCGGGTGGCACGCAGGTGCCGCGCCGCGTGGCGGAGGCGGTCAGCGACTATCTGCTGCATCACAACGGCAACACCCACTGGGCATTTGCCACGAGCCAGGAGACGGATGCGGCGCTGCTGGAGGCGCGCGCTGCACTGGCGGACTGGCTCGGTGGCGCGCCGCAGGAGATCGTGTTCGGGGCGAACATGACCACGCTTGCCTTCCATCTCGGGCGTGCGCTCGCGCGCACCTGGCGCAAGGGTGACGTCATCGTCGTGACCGAACTTGATCACCACGCCAATTCCGACACCTGGCGCCAGACTGCGCGGGAGCGCGACGTCGAAGTGCGCGTCATCCGGATGCGCCCGGAGGATGGGCGGCTCGATGAGGAGGACGCGGCGCGCAAGCTTAGCGGCAAGGTGCGGCTGCTCGCGCTCGGCGCGGCCTCCAACGCACTCGGTACCATCAACGACGTCGCGCGGCTCACGGCACTGGCGCACGCCGCGGGCGCAATCGTATTCGTGGACGGGGTGCACTATGCCGCCCACCACATGCCGAACGTGCGCGCCTGGGGTTGTGACTTCTTCGCCTGCTCGGCCTACAAGTTCTACGGGCCGCACGTGGGGGTGCTGTGGGGCCGGCGCACGCTCATCGAGCAGCTGGACGCACCGAAGCTCGCGCCGGCAAGCGACACCGCGCCGGAGCGTCTGGAGACCGGGACGCTCAATCACGAAGGCATCGTCGGCGCCGGCGCCGCGGTTGACTTTCTGGCTGCGCTTGCCGGCACCGAGCAGCCGCGGCGCGCGCGGCTGGCGCAGGTGTCTGCGGCCCTGGAGGAACGCGCCGGGGAACTGCTCGGCAAGCTCTGGCACGGCCTTGCCGCAA
>DATHLO010000284.1:0-2375 GCA_035488075.1 Steroidobacteraceae bacterium
GCGGTCGACGTGGGTGAGTTTGCGCCGAGCCATCAGCCACCGATGTAGAACATCTCGACCTTGCGCTGCTCCTGGGACTGCGCCGAAAGGCTGGCGCGCAGCTCGCTGTAGCGGTCGGCGCGCTTGAGCCACAGGCCACGGATGAGTTCGAGCAGTACGTCATCGCTCGCGCCGCCGCGCAGCGCATCGCGCAGGCTCAGGCCATGCGTCGCGAACAGACAGGTGTACAGCACCCCGTCCGAGGACAGTCGCGCGCGCGAGCAGTCGCCGCAGAAGGGCTGCGACACCGAGGAGATAAAGCCCACCTCGCCCTGACCGTCGGCAAAGGCATAGCGCTCAGCCACTTCGCCGCGGTAGGCCGGCCGCAGCGCCGTGAGGGGCCAGCGCGCGCCGATACGTTCGGCCAGCTCCTTGGACGGCACGACCAGCTCGGAGCGCCAGTGGTTGCGGTTGCCGACGTCCATGTACTCGATGAAGCGCACGATCACGCCGGTGCCGCGGAAGCGCTCGAGCAGCTCGAGCGCCGTGTGATCGTTCACGCCGCGCTGCACGACGGCATTCACCTTGACGGGCGTAAGCTCGGCGCGCCGCGCGTGTTCAATGCCGTCGAGCACTTCCGCCACGCCGCCAAAGCCGCCACTCATGCGGGCGAAGACCGCATCATCGAGGCTGTCGAGGCTGACGGTGACCCGCTTGAGCCCCGCGGCCTTCAGTTCACCTGCGTAGCGCGCGAGCAGCACCCCGTTGGTTGTGAGGGCGACGTCCTCGACGCCCGCAATGGCCGTCAGATCGCCGATGAGGTCCGGCAGGTTGGCGCGCAACAAGGGCTCACCACCGGTGAGGCGCAGCTTGCGCACGCCGAGCTGCACGAACAGGCGCGCCAGACGCACGAGCTCATCGAACGACAGCCGCTCGTGGGAGCCGAGGAAGCGGTACTGCTCGTGGAAGGTCTCGCGCGGCATGCAGTACGGGCAGCGGAAGTTGCACCGGTCCATGACCGAGATGCGCAGATCGCGCATCGGCCGTGAAAGGGTGTCCCGCGGCGCCGGCCGCAGGTTCAGGGGGACGATGACTTCGGAGGAGGGCATGGCTTTTGAAAGTATGAGCACCGTTCAGGGCCGTTGGCTATCGCCCGCAGGAGAGGTCGCGCCCGGGGCCGCTTAAAGCCCTAGGACCAGCGGTAAAAGCGGGTTACGTGCCCTTTGGGGTAGGTATTGGGGCCCGGAGGCAGCTCTACAAACCCCTCCGTACCGGCCAGAGCCGTAAAGTCCCCGGAACCGTTGGTCGGCGCCGGCATGGCCCAGGCACGGCCCCAGTCATCCTGCTCGAGCCGCACGGGCAGGAAATGCGTGAGCGGGGGCGTGATCGTCACCGGCGCACCGAGCGCGATGCGTTCGGCGGCCAAGGCGCTGTGACCGAGGCTGCCGAGCAGCGCCGGCAGCACATAACGGGTGAAGCACACCAGGGTCGAGACCGGATTGCCCGGCAGGCCGAACACGGCGGCGCCCGAAGGCGCAGCGCCGAACCACAGGGGCTTGCCCGGGCGCTGCGCAACCTTATGGAAGATCGTGCGTACGCCGAGCTCTTCCAGGGCCTTGGGCACGAGGTCGAAGCGCCCCATCGAGACCCCGCCCGAGAGCACCAGCACGTCGTGGGTCTCCAGGTGAAAACGCAGGCGCGCGCGCAGCTGCTGCGCGTCATCGGGAATGTGGTCATCCGCCACGCGCTGAAAGCCGTGCTCGCGCAGCGCGCTCACGATCGCGTACGCATTCGAGCGGCGGATCTGGTACGCGAGGACCGGCTCGCCAGGCTCCACGAGCTCGTTGCCGGTCGAGATCACCGCCAGCATCGGCTGGCTGCTCACACGGATGCGCGCCATGCCCGCGGAGGCGGCGATGGCGATCTCCGGTGCACGCAGCTTCACGCCGGCCGCGACCAGCAGCGCTCCCTGACGCGTGTCGCTGCCGCGGCGGTGGACATTGCGCCAGGGCTCGGCACGCGCCCGCGCGCTGAGCTGCGCCTGACCCTGCGCGAGGGTGACTTCCTCCACCGGCACCACGCAGTCGCAACCGCCCGGCAGGACTGCGCCGGTCATGACTTCGATACAGTTCTGCGGCGCTTCAAGGGTGAGCGGCGGGTCACCGGCCGCTTGCGTCGCCTGAATCGGGAACGAGCGGCCGGCGCCGGCCGCCGCCGGGCTGGCGAGCGCCACGCCGTCCATGGCGACGCGATCGAAGGGCGGCTGATCGCGCTCGGCGTAGATGTTCTCGCGCAGTACCGCGCCGGCGCACTGCGCCAGCGGCAGCGACTCGATCGGCAGACACTGCAGGGTCTGCCCAATGAGGACGTCGGCCTCGGCCGGTGTCAGCACTCAG
>DATHLO010000285.1:0-5851 GCA_035488075.1 Steroidobacteraceae bacterium
CGATCTGACGCTGCTGCCGTTCTTCTCCATGGTCGACCGGCGTCGCGCGCTGCATCAGGAACTCATCGCCAGCGCGCGCGCAGAATTTCCCCACATGCTCGCCACCGAGGTGCCCGACTGGAGCGAGATCGAGCGCATGAGCGTGCGGCGTGCGCCGCTGGCTGCCTGCGCGCCCAAGAGCGAGGCGGCGCGCATCTTCGTGCAGCTGTGGCGCGAGATTCGGGTACGCAGCGGTGCTGCCGAGCCGCTCGCACCGACGGCGGCGGCGCACGCGCCGGCGAGCGAAGAGATGCAGCCGCGCCCCGAAGCCGGGTAAAGCAAACGCTGGGCATCCACCGCGCGCACCAAAGCCGTGCGGTTATATGTTACATCGGCGCGTGTAAGCGATCGCGGCGCATTGTTGCCGAAGTGTGACAAGGCAGCGCCGCGCGATGGGCGCTGGCCTCATTCAACCCGCGCCGCCGGGTGGCGTTCCCTAAAGTTAGTTCGGCGCGTCGGGGATTGGCGACGCGGCGGCGCGGCCGCGGAAGGCACGCTAAGATAGCGCCAAGCAAGAAACGCAAGGAGCGGCGCGCCGTGTACACCCGACGCGCCTTCCAGGGAAATGGGGAAAATCTTTAGTCTCAATCTGACTGCGATGTTGCGTGGCTGCATGGCGTTGGTGCTGCCGGCGGCGCTCGGTTCGTTGCTGCTGCTCAGCGGCTGCTCGAGCACGGGTAGCGGTGGCAACAGCCCGCCTGACCCGAACCCGTCGTCGCTGTCGATCACGACGAGCGCGCTGGCGAATGCGCAGGTGGGCAGCGCGTACAGCGCGACGCTCACGGCGAGCGGTGGTAAGTCGCCTTACACCTGGACGCTCACCCAGGGCCCATTGCCCGCCGGTCTGTCGCTCACACCCAGCAGCGGTGTCATCTCCGGCACGCCGATCGGTGGCCCGAGTGGCACGAAGCTCACCTTCCAGGTCCAGGACGCATCGACCCCTGCGCAAGCCAAGAGCGTCACCCTCTCGCTCACCGTGGTGTCCGCAGTCCTGAACATCACGACCAACTCGCTGCCGGACGGGCACGTGGGCAGCGCGTACGATGCGCTGCTGAGCGCGGGGGGCGGCATGCCGCCCTACACGTGGGCGCTGACGAGCGGCACGCTGCCGGCCGGTCTCTCACTCAATACCGCCACCGGTGCGATCTCAGGCACGCCGACCGTCACCAGCCTGACGACCCCCCTGACGTTCCAGGTGACCGACAGTGCCACTCCGGCTGCGCTCATGAGTGTTGACCTGACGCTCACCATCGCCGGCGTGCAGCTCGTGATCATCACCACCTCGCTCCCGGACGCACAGGTCGGGGTTGCCTACAGTACGACCCTCCACGCCGCCGGCGGCACCGGCGCCATCACCTGGAAAGTCAGTTCGGGAGCACTGCCGGCCGGCCTCGCACTCAACGCGGCTACGGGGGTGATCTCCGGCACTCCAACCCTCGCGGTATCCGAGACACCGCTGACCGTCACGGCCACCGACTCCGGAAGCCCGGCGCAGACGCAAACCGCGGCTTTCACCATCACGGTACACGCCTCGGGCGTCAGTGTTGATTTCACTCCGCGGCGCGCGGGACTCACGGTCGGGCAGACGCTCGCCCTCGTGGCGAGCACCAACGACGGCGCCGGTGTCAGCTGGAGCAGCAGCCCCGCCGGGGGTTCATTCAGCCCGAGCACGAGCCTGAACGGCGTCGCGGTGACTTTCACCGCTCCTGCGAGCGCGGGCAGCTACACCCTCACGGCCACGAGCGTGAGCGATCCCGCGCGCAGCGCCTCGGCCACGGTGGGCGTCACTGACCTGCCCGGCGTGTACACCTATCACAATGACCTTGCGCGTGATGGCGCCAATACGCAGGAGTACGCACTCACGCCGACAAACGTGAGCACGGCGACCTTCGGCAAGCTCTTCTCCTGCCCCGTGGACGGGGCGATCTACGCGCAACCGCTGTGGATCGCCAATCTGAGCATCGCCGGCGTGACGCACAACGTGGTGTTGGTGGCCACCGAACATGACAGCCTGTTTGCGTTCGATGCGGATGCGAGTCCGTGCCAGCTGCTGTGGCAGGTGAGCCTCATCGACGCCGCTCACGGCGCAAGCGCAGGCGAGACCACCGTGCCCGCCGGCATCAACGGGTATCTGGTCGGGGCCGGTTACGGGGATCTCGCGCCCGAGGTCGGCATTACCGGCACGCCGGTCATCGATCCGGCAGCGGGCATCCTGTACGTGGTCGCAAAGTCGGTGAACGCGGCTGGCCCGGTGTTTTATCAGCGCCTGCACGCCATCGATCTGGCGAGCGGCAGCGAGCGGGCCGGGGCACCGGCGCTCATCGCCGGCAGCTATGTCAACGACGGCGGTGTCACCGTGAGTTTCGATCCGCGCCAGCAGAATCAGCGCAGCGGCCTCACGCTCACCGCCGGCACGGTCTACGTCAACTGGGGTTCGCACGACGATGCGTGGCCCTGGTACGGCTGGATCATGGGCTACACCTACAACGGCAGTGCCTTTACGCAGAGCGCGGTGCTCAACGTCACACCCAACACCGGCGGCGGCGGCATCTGGATGGCCGGGGGCGCGGCCTCGGTCGATTCCAACGGACATCTGTACGTGATTACCGGCAACGGTCTGTTCGATGGCGCGAACAGCGCCCCCAACGATGACTACGGGGATTCGTTCCTGCAGCTTGCGCCCAAGGCCGGGCAGAACGGACTCGGCGTGTCCTCTTTCTTCACCCCGTCGGATCAGGACACCGACTACGACGACGACAAGGACTTCGGCTCCGGCGGCTCGGCCCTCGTGCTCAACCTCAGCGGCGGCACCGCGCCGCAGCACCTCGTGGTCGGCGGTGGCAAGGACGGCGCGCTCTACGTTCTCAATGGCGATCAGATGGGCGGCTCGGGCGACAGCAACGCCTGGCAGATGCTCGATCTGGGTGGGGCGCTCTTTGCCACCGCGGCGTTCTGGAACAACACGCTTTACATTGCGCCGGTGCACACTGGGATGCTGGCGTACAGCTTCGACAGCGCGACCCTGCTTTTCAGCAGCACGGCCCAGTCTGCATCGGCGAGTACCTACGGCTTTCCGGGCGCGACGCCTTCGGTGTCCGCCACGGGCACGAGCAGTAACGGCATCGTGTGGGGAATCGACAGTTCCAACTACTGCACGCCGCAATCCGGCGGCTGCGGTCCGGCGCTGCTGCACGCGTACTCGGCCACAGCTCTCGGCAGCGAGCTGTGGAACAGCTCGCTCATCGGTGCGGATGCGGCCGGCAACGCCGTCAAGTTCACCGTGCCAACCGTCGCCAACGGCAAGGTATACATCGGCACGCGCGGCAACAACACCGGCGGGGTCTACCAGTCCACGTCCGTGTCGGGCGAGCTGGATGTCTACGGACTGAAACCGAACTGACCGCTCAGCGCAGCGGCGCGGCGGGCTGCGGCGCGAGCGGTGGCACGGGCGCCGCGCCGGCGATCACGGCGCCGCTTTCCTCTACGGCGTAGCCGGCGGCGATCCACGCCTCGAGTCCGCCTTTCAGAGGACGCGCGCGCTTGAAGCCGTGGGTCATGAGCACCTTGGCGGCCTTGGCGGCGGAGGCTTCGCGCGGGCAGCTGCAGTAAAGAATGATGTCCCGGTCGCGCGGCAGCTTGCCCACGTGCTGGCCGACTTCCTGCAGCGGCACGTGCAGCGCCCCGGGGATGCGCTGGCGCTGCAGTGCCTGCGCGGTGTGCGAGCGTACATCGAGCACCACCGGGGCGGCGCCGGCCGCCATGCTCTCGTAGAGTTCCGCGACGCTGATGCGCGCCATGTCGAGCGCCTTGTTGAAGCGGTAGCGCTCCCAGGCCTTGTAGGCGACGTATACCGCGAGCAGGACAAGGATGAGGCTGATCGCGTGACCGCCAAGGGCTGCCAGGTGCGGCAGCAACCACTCGACCTGTGCGCGCAGCAGTGCGCCAGCGATGAGCACGACCCCGATCCACAGCGCCGCGGCAAGGACGGTGAAGCCCAGAAAGCGCGTCACGCTCATGCGGGTGGCGCCCGCAAGGGGCGGCGCCAGGAGCGAGAGCCCGGGAATGAACTTCGCGACGATGAGGATCTTCGCCCCCCAGCGTTCGAAGCTCGTCTGCGTCTGGCTGACGCACGAATCGGGGCTGAGGGAGATGCGGCACAAGAGACTCATCACGCGCCCGCCCAGCACACGTCCGGCGATGTACCAGACGCTGTCCCCGATCACGCACGCGGCCACCGCCAGGCAGAACAACGCCATGGGCGGCAGGCGGCCGGCCGCGGCCAGCGCGCCGGCGAGGACCAGGGTCGGCAGCACCGGTATCGGCAGCCCGAGCTGATTGCACAGCACGTTAAGGAATACGACACTCAAACCGATCGGACTGCCCATCGGCTGATCTTGCCCCGCAAGCGCGGGCACGACAAGGAAGCGCGCTACGCGCCTGCCGGCCGCTTGGCGAAGATCGCGGCCACCGCATCGTCGATACGCTTGGCGGCCTGCGGGCCGCTCACGTCAATGAGGGTCTGGTCGGCCGAGGCGTGCCACATGGGCTGACGGGTCTTGGCGTCGTACAGATCCACGGCGATGATGCCTTCGGGGTAGACGTAGGGACCGCAACACGGCCCGCCCCAGCCATAGCCCCACGGGTCTCCGTAACCCCAGCCGTAGCCGTACGACCAGGCCGCGTCCACGACATAGTTGCCGCCGATACCGTAGCCGACCAGACAGTCCGCCGGGCTGCCCTCGGGCAGGATGGCGCCCGGGGCCAGATGCGCCTGGATCGCGTTGCGCAGGCGTTGCTCGTTCAGGGGATTGGCGATGGTGTTGCGCAGCGGGCTCGTGCCGCGAAACGCACCCGCCCAGGCGTAGGTGCCACAGTGCACGCTGCTGATGAGCGCGTGGTTCACGTCCGAGCGCACGGTGAGCGAGCAGCCGCTCGTGAGGTAGGCGAAAGCGCCGAGCAGCGCGGCACACAGCGAGAGCTTACTCATGGTCATCACCTCGGGCGGACCTTGAGGACGATTTCCACAGCCGCCGCGGGAGATCTTAACGCGCCCGTTGCTGCGCGGTTGACCGTCGTTGTGCGGGAACGTGCCTGCCTAAAACGGCTCGCCGATCACCAGGCGCCAACCCGAGAGCACGCCCGCGTCGCGATAGCCGATGCCCAGCCGTGGCAGTGGAATCCCCTTGAACTGGTACATCGGGTTCATACCGAACATAAGGCCGGTCTCAAACTGCAGGGTGCGCGCGCTGATGCCCGAGGCGGGACCCGTCGGAGCATTGATGTAGATGTCACCGATCCCGTACACGCCCACTTCGAGACGCCGGTCCTGAAACGGTGCGCTGAAAACCCCCTGTCGCAGCTCGGCCGCGGTGCGCAGACGCGTGAAGGAGTCATTCGGCAGGTCACTGCGGTAGTGCACGCCGGCGTAGTTCAGTTCTTCGCGCCACAGGTCCGCGCCGTCGAAGATGCTGAAGCGCACGTCACTGCGCACCCCGGTGCCGAAAATGTAGGCATTCACTGCGGAGGAGGAGGCGAAGGTGGTGCCCGCTTTGATGAAGGGGTACACGTGCCAGTCCTCGTTCAGCCAGTAATCGAGCTCGAGGCCCGGCTCGAGGCTCAGGGCACCGATTTGGGTCGGAATATCCAGGTGCACCAGGTCCTGGGGTTCAAAATTGAAAAAACCGACCGTGACGGGAAAGATGAGCTGCACGCCCGGACGGGTGCCCGGCCTCTCAGCGTAACGCAGCCGGTAGCTGGGCCTGAACTGATAGACCTGGATGGTGCGGCCGTCGATCTCGTAAACGCCC
This sequence comes from Steroidobacteraceae bacterium, assembly GCA_035488075.1. Taxonomy (GTDB): domain Bacteria; phylum Pseudomonadota; class Gammaproteobacteria; order Steroidobacterales; family Steroidobacteraceae; genus 13-2-20CM-66-19. Next base: position 5,847 of record DATHLO010000285.1, read on the forward strand.
GAACC